>CAQFOZ010000009.1 GCA_948788915.1 uncultured Muribaculaceae bacterium
AGGTTAGTTCGAAAAATTATTATGAAAAACACGTGAAAGCGGCTGGTTGAGAAACCGGCCGCTTTCGTGTTTAATTATTTTAAATTATCTTTGCGAGGACAAGAGTGTGAAAACAAGATGACTTCACTCTATTAGAAACATTATTAACAACCCGAGTATCAGTTACAATGATAACTAAACTTTTACTTTCATCGTTATTGGCATCTTCTTGCCTTATTTCTGTCGCACAATCTTTGTCTCCCTCCACTAAAACCCACTGGGACAAGGGCACACTTGTCATTGACACACCTGAGCGTCCCGCAGGACAGCAACATGTCCTCGGACTGACTGCCCCTAAAATGGAAACCGTTCGCGTAGCTTTCGTGGGACTCGGCATGAGGGGACCGGGAGCAGTCAACCGCTTCGCTCACATCCCCGGTGTTGAGGTTGTTGTTTTATGTGACTATGACTCCACAGCAGCCGAGCGGCCACAAAAATATCTGCGCAAAGCAGGACTTAAACCCGCAGACGTTTATTTTGGAGAAAACGGCTATAAAGAGATATGCGCACGTCCTGATGTGGATCTGGTATACATCGCCACTGACTGGGATCATCATTTCCCTGTAGCAAAGGCAGCATTGGAAAATGGCAAACATGCCGCCATTGAAGTCCCGTCCGCCATGAATCTCGACCAATGCTGGGAACTTATAGACCTGTCTGAGAAAAACAGAAAGCACTGCATGATTCTTGAAAACTGCTGCTACGATTATTATGAACTCAATGCAATGGCAATGGCACAGGCCGGAGTATTTGGAGAAGTAATCAGAGCGGAAGGTGCATATATCCATAACCTTGACCCATATTGGGACCGCTACTGGAAAAATCCGGATACAGATCCGGATAGCCTCGGATGGAGACTTAAATACAATATGGAAAACCGTGGAGACCTATACACCACACATGGCCTTGGTCCTGTAGCACAATGCCTTGATATCCACCGTGGAGACCGATTCAAAACCCTTGTAGCAATGGACACAAAATCCGTTCACGGCAGAAATCTCGTTGAGAAAAAGACAGGAAAACCATGTCCTGAATTCCGCAACGGGGACCACACCACAACCCTCATGAGGACAGAGAACGGTAAAGTCGTGGAAATCCAGCACAACGTCATGACTCCACAACCTTACAACAGACTCTTTAAACTTACAGGCACGCTCGGTTACGCAACTAAATATCCGGAGCCAAAAATCGCACTCGATAAAAACCAGTTGCAAGCATCCGGTGTTCAACCCCAAATAGATGACCTTAACAGCCACAGTTTTTTGCCGGAAGCAGAATATTCTGAATTGATCGAAAAATATAAACACCCTATAATCCGTAAATATGGTGAGCTTGGACGCGAAATGGGACACGGAGGCATGGACTTCATGATGGATTCCAGACTGGTATACTGTCTGCAGAACGGACTGCCTCTCGACATGGATGTTTATGATCTTGCTGAATGGTGCTCATTAGGAGAACTCGGAGCGCTATCCATGGATAACAACTCTGCGTCCGTGGCTTTTCCGGATTTCACCCGCGGACACTGGAACGAGACAAAAGGTTATCGCCACGCATACGCTTCTCCGGAAGATGAAATTTATACCGAAGCCAAAGCCAAAGCCTTTACCGAAGCCCAAAAAAAAGCTACAACAGACAATAAATTGTGGCAACTTTACGATGCCAAGACATCTGCGCCCAAACAAAATATCCGCGCAAAAGCTGAAAAAGATTACCGTAAGGCTCTGGCAAAATACTACAAAGAAATGAGCGGAAAATAAATTTAAACAGTTTCCAAAGGAGTTGGAGATATTAAAAATAATTTATACCTTTATTGCACAATACATATTAAGAAACTGTTTATAATTTGGCTTCAATTTTTAAACAACTTCTTCCAAACACAAAACCTTAATACATTATGCCATCTAATACTATACCCACACTCAAAGAGATTGAGGATTTGGCACTCAAAGCTGGAAAAATCGCAATAGAATATTTCCGGCACAGAAATAAAATGCATGTTGCCAATAAATTTAATGACAGTGATTTAGTAACCATAGCTGATAAAGCATGCGATTCATATATACGGGAATATATTACGGCTCACTATCCGCATCACTCCATCTTAAGTGAGGAATTGGGATCCACTGTAGGCACCGAAGGCTGGCGCTGGGTTATCGACCCGATTGACGGCACCACAAACTTCTATTCCGGCATACCTTTCTGGGCTATCAGCATAGGACTGGAACTTAACGGCATCAAACAATTTGGAGCTGTATATCTGCCAGCCACAAAAGAGCTTTTCTCTGCACAGAAAGGTCTCGGGGCCCATCTCAACGGTGAGCCGATTCATGTATCCTCCGAGACAGAGCTTTCGCGATGCGTGATTTCTACCGGGTTTCCAATTGATAAAAACATTAATCCGGATAACAACCTTGATAATTTTTCGGCAATCATGCCGCGCGTAAGAGGTATCAGACGGCTTGGATCTTCCGCTTCAGACTTATGTTATGTAGCAGCTGGATTCCTGGATGCATATTGGGAACTTAATCTTCATGAATGGGACGTAAACGCAGCCTCTCTTATTGTAGAAGAGGCAGGTGGTAAAGTCATACGGTTCAGAAAAGACAGAGGTGTGTCACTTCTGGCCGGGAACCAGGACATATGTTCCAAACTCCTCGGTTACATTCATAATAAGACTCTATAAATGAGCATTGTCCGATCAATATATGCTTTTTATCGTGACGGTTTTCGCTCGATGACAATCGGTAAAACCCTATGGATGATAATAATTATTAAATTAATAGTTCTTTTTGCCATAATCAGGCTGCTTTTCTTTCCTAATATTTTGAAAGAGAATTACGACAGCGATCTTGAGCGGGCTGAGGCGGTAAGGGACGCAATGACTACAAAAAATGACAGAAATTGCAAATGTTGTAGACTGGTCAAGGGCTCAATTCGCTCTTACGGCCATGTATCACTGGCTATTTGTGCCACTCACTATCGGGCTGGCGTTCATCGTAGCCATCATGGAGTCCATCTATGTGCGAACAGGTAATGCACGCTGGAAAGGTATTACAAAATTCTGGATGACCCTGTTCGGCATCAACTTTGCCATTGGTGTTGCAACAGGTCTTATTCTCGAATTTGAGTTCGGCACCAACTGGTCCAACTATTCCTGGTTTGTAGGAGACATATTCGGAGCGCCCCTTGCCATCGAAGGCATATTCGCATTCTTTCTTGAAGCCACGTTCGTCGCAGTGATGTTTTTCGGTTGGAACAGGGTAAGCAAAAGATTCCATCTTGTTTCAACATGGCTTGTGGCTATTGGAGTATCGCTTTCCGCGCTATGGATCCTTGTTGCAAACGCATGGATGCAGAATCCTGTAGGTATGGAATTCGATCCGGCACAGATGCGCAACGTAATGAGTAAATTTAGCGAAGTAGCATTCAACTCCGTTTCTATGAACAAGTTTTTCCATGCCACTACGAGCGGATGGTGTCTCGCCGGAGTATTTGTCGCCGGCATATCCTACTGGATGATATGGAGAAAGCGTAATGTTGAAAATGCCCGCCTGTCAATGAAAGTAGGAAGCTGGGTAGGTGTTGCCGGAATATTGCTTACCATGTGGACAGGTGACGGTTCTGCTGTGGAGGTATCAAGAGTGCAACCGATGAAACTCGCTGCAATGGAGGGACTTTATGACGGCAGTTACGGTCAAAGTCTTGTAGGTGTAGGAATACTTAATCCCGATAAACAACCTGGAGACTCACTTCCGGCCATGCTCGCTGAAATATCTATACCAAAGGGACTCTCCATACTCGCCAACCATGATCCCAATTCATTCGTGCCTGGAATAAACGATTTGCTTAACGGATATGAATATGAAAAAAACGGAGCAAAAATTAAAGTAGAGGGAGTTGACACAAAGATAGAACGAGGCAAAGCGGCAATAGAAGCATTACGAATGTACGGAACAGCCCGAGAAAAAGGGGATTCCGCTACCATGAAAGCATCTCTCACACAACTGAACAAAGATTACGATTGCTTCGGATACGGATATCTGTCCGCTCCGAAGGATGCCGTTCCACCGGTAGGAATGACCTTCTATGCGTTCAGGATAATGGTTATGGCAGGAGGCTTCATCCTGCTATGGATGTTTGTAACACTTCTCCTATCCTACAAATATCCCAAATGGCTTGGTAACCGTTGGATATGTCTGATTGGGATCCTGTCAATTCCTATTGTGTGGATCTGTAGCCAGGCCGGCTGGGTTGTGGCTGAAGTTGGCCGCCAACCCTGGGTTATCCAGAACCTGATGCCTACCAATGCCGCTGTTTCCGCTATACCAGCATCTAACGTACAGACCACATTCTGGATCTTTGCGGCATTATTTACCGCATTACTCATAGCGGAAGTGAGCATAATGTTGAATTATATATCTAAAGCTTCTCAAAAACCCTTTGCATAATATGAATGGATTAGAATTTCTCCAAAACTATTGGTGGTTGATCATAAGCCTTGTAGGCGCAATACTTGTTTTCATGCTCTTTGTGCAAGGGGGACAGACATTCCTTTTCTGTAAGAGTCTTTCTCCATACACAGATCTGATAACAGCTTCAATTGGTCGCAAATGGGAACTCACATACACCACTCTTGTGCTCTTCGGTGGAGCATTCTTCGCGTCTTTTCCTCTTTTTTATTCAACCAGTTTCGGTGGAGCATATTGGCTCTGGATGGCCATACTTCTAAGCTTCGTCATTCAGGCTGTAAGTTATGAATACCGTCGCAAAAAAGGGAACATATATGGTGCCCGGTTCTATGAGACTTTGCTCTTGCTGAACGGGCTATTAGGCTGCACTCTTCTCGGAATAGCTGTCGGTACAATGTTCTTTGGTGCTGATTTCACAGTTTCAAAGTCAAATCTACTTGATCCCGGACAGCCTGTAATTTCCCAATGGGGACCCTTGCACGGGCTGGAAGCGATAGCAGACTGGCGCTGTCTGTTGCTTGGAGTAACAATCCTCTTCTTTGCCAGAACTCTTGGTGCGTTGTATCTCCAGAACAATGTCCGCTCCGACCATAAGTTTGCAAGCGCCATCAGGAGGGCGGTCCTTGTAAACGGTCTGATTTTTGCCGTACTGTTCGTTGCTTTCGTAATTGTTCTTTTAGCTCAGCGTCCCATATATCTCACAAATCTGACAACTTTATGGTGGTTCGGATTCCTCTTTGTTCTAGGTGTGATACTGGCACTTCTGGGCATATATACCGGAGCATTTACCAAATCAAAGGCAGGTATCTGGTGGAGCGGAACCGGCACAATTCTTGTTGTTCTCTCATTATTGGCGGCAGCAGGATTGAACGGCAATTCATATCTTCCGTCTATAACGGATCCCGCTTCATCGTTGACTATAGCCAACAGCTCTTCATCTGAATACACCCTTCGTACAATGGCATGGGTCAGTATAGCCATTCCTTTTGTGGTTGCATACATAACATATGTATGGAGTAAGATGAATAAGGGAGGAATAACAAAACAGGACATACATTAATCACGATTCACAGGTCTTGACAACAGAACAGACATGTCGAAAGCAACACTGAAAAAAGTATTGAAAAACATGAATGCCGACCAGTTGAGGGAAGTTATTTGTGAACTTTATGAAGTGCGGCCGGAAGCAAAAGAATATCTTGAGTTTTGGATAGACCCGGATATCGCAAAGGAAAGCGAGAAATATCGGTTACGTATTTTCAAACTGTTCTTTCTCTCCGAAGGACGACCTCGCAAGAGTCCGGACTTCAAGGGTCTCAGGACTCTGCTCAAATATTTCTCTACACTCTATGTAGATCTTGAGAAGCAAGTTGAATTGCGCCTATATGCGTTTGAAATATATTTTCTTTGGCTTGAGACACGAAACAGAGTAACGTCTCATCAAAAAAGATCTGAAAGCTTCTACAAAGATATAGAAGAATTCATTGACACAAACCAGTTGAGAGAATCTTATTCTCTCCGACTACAAAGAGCACAAAATGAATTCAAGAAATTATTTGAGCGCGGAGACCGGAGAAGTCACCGCCGCTGGCGAAGATGGCAGTAAGAACCGGATCCAAAATAAAAAAGTTCCTTGCAATTAGTGCAGGGAACTTTTTTATTCTTATTTCTTCATGGCATATTTGATAAGTAAGTGTTCAAATTTAATTTATACTTAATGCGAGTTATTTTTTAACGATTACGGTGCGGATCGATAGAGCATATACAGCTGAATGACAATCCGTAAGCGGTCAAAGAAAGCAAATACAATAAGTATTAAAGATTAAAAAACACTTTTGTCGTTTAAATTTGAACACTTACTTAATATATTTAACGGGACAAACTTATAAGCAACAAATGTGTAAAAATATGTTTAAAAACATATTTTTCTGCATTGGATAAAAATTTAAACTTTTATAAATTTACGCGTCAATCTTACGACACTAATCATTTATCTAACCTTTAAGATAATTATACCATGAAGATCGGAATTCCCAAAGAGATCAAAAACAACGAGAACCGTGTAGGAGCAACCCCTGCAGGAGTTAAAGAACTTGTAGCACACGGACACGTGGTGTTCGTACAGCATACAGCCGGTGAAGGCAGTGGTTTTGCCGACGAAGAATATACGGCTGCAGGTGCTTCAATTCTTCCTACCATCGAGGATGTATATGCTACTGCAGAGATGATTATAAAAGTCAAGGAACCTATCAAGCCGGAATACTCTCTCATCCGCAAAGGACAGGTGCTTTTTACATATTTCCATTTTGCCTCCGATCTTGAGCTCACACAGGCAATGATTAAGGCAGAAGCTATCTGTATCGCCTACGAAACAGTTACAGACCGCGACAATCGACTCCCATTGCTGATACCAATGAGTGAGGTTGCCGGAAGAATGTCCATTCAGGAAGGCGCCCGCTTCCTTGAGAAACCGCAAGGCGGACGCGGTGTACTGCTTGGAGGCGTACCAGGAGTGAAACCGGCAAAAGTACTGGTACTCGGAGCCGGAGTTGTAGGCACAAACGCAGCCTTGATGGCAGCCGGACTGGGAGCAGATGTCACCATAACCGATATATCTCTCCCGACTTTACGCCATTGTGCAGAGACAATGCCCAAGAACGTAAAAACACTTTACTCATCCAAACATAATATAGAAGAGGAGTTGCCCTCTACAGATCTTGTGATCGGCTCGGTGCTTGTGCCAGGAGCCAAAGCACCACACCTGATCACAAAAAAGATGGTAAGTCTGATGCGTCCCGGAAGTGTAATGGTTGATGTTGCCGTAGACCAGGGAGGATGCTTCGAGACTACTCATCCGACAACTCATTCCGATCCGACATATGTTGTTGACGGAGTCATACAATATGCTGTTGCCAATATACCGGGAGCTGTGCCGTTCACCTCAACTATGGCTCTTACCAATGCCACACTCCCTTACGCTCTAAAATTAGCGGATATGGGGTGGCAGAAAGCATGTCAGAAAGATAAAGGTCTCGCAGACGGTGTAAACATGGTAGATGGCAAAATAACCTTCAAAGGAGTTGCCGATGCATTCGACATGCCTTACACACCGGTTTCTGAAGTTCTCTAAGAAACTGTTTATTAGAATAAAACCGGGTGATTAATAACAAATCACCCAGTTTTATTTTTATCCGGAGACATCAGGGCTTATGTTTAGTAAAAAATATTTGAATTCCCAAGTAACACGCTTGCATCAGAAATATATAAGTTATTACGATTTTCTAAAAAAAATTAGGGAGGGATAAATCAATTTCCATATCTAAAATGCTGTTTATCCGAAAATAATTATATCTTTGTAATTTATTAGTACATTATATATTTCATTATGAAACTTTACCATCATTCGTTGGCAAGATTGCCACTGTTAGTATGTATTTTTATTCTGTCATCCTTCGCTTTAGAAGCCGAATACATTAAAATAGGAAACATCTACTATTCTCTCACTTCCGATACCACTGCTGCGGTGTCGCCTCATATAGAGGGGGACTTTCTTGTCGCTGACTACGAAGGCGACATTGTTATTCCCGCTTCAATTACGACGGATGACGGCAAAACATATTCGGTTACAGCCATCAGCAATAATTCATTCTACAATTGTGACAAACTGACATCGGTATCAATGCCCAACACCATAACTCTCATTGCAGACTATGCATTCATGAATTGCCCTGGCATAAAGTCTTTGATTCTTCCCGAATCTGTAGAAGTTATTGGCATTGGAGCATTCTTTAATGTTCCTCTCAGGCAGTTAAATCTGCCAAAAGCATGCACACACCTTGCGATCAATAAGGATACTAATTCAAAAAGCTCTAATGCCGGCATGGCTCTCCAAGGATTATATGACCTTGAAAATATAACCGTTTCAGACGGAAACGAAATGTTTTCCGCTCAGGACGGCATGTTGGTAAGCAAAGACAAAACAATTCTTTATTGGTATCCCGAGGCCCGGGCAGGCTCTTTCTCTATCCCTGAAAATATTAAAACCATTGGTGACTGTGCGTTTCTACGTACTGATTTGAAGGAACTTACAATTTCTTCATCTGTCGAAACTCTTGCAACAAGCGCATTTGGATCCGCCAATTTTGAGAAACTTACATTTGCAGGACATACTGATGCAGGTGTTCTGACAATCAGGAATATTTATTGGTCAACACGCAATCCAGAATTAGGGAGAAACATCAAGAACATTACTATAGCCAGAAACATATCAGGTGAATATTCCAATCTTTCAACCGAACAACCACTAAATGTCACGATAAACACAGGATTTGATTATAACGACTCAAGTTCAGCAAAGTTTTTAAAATCAATCAATCCATGCACGGCAGAGTACTTTGGTAACAGCACAGGAGGAGGCATATATGATGGTGCATATTACTATTATTACGATGATGAGACTGCTCCGACTCTTGCTTTATGGCCCGGTCTCTCTACTAAAACCACCCCTGAGCTGATGCCAGGATGCAAAAGAATAGGAAACCGTGCGTTCTATCAATGCGCAAATGTAAGGGCCATTAATATTCCCAATTCCGTGACATCTATTGAAGAATACGCATTTAGCGGAACCATGATTGAATCTATCGAAATAGGAGACAATATAACTTATATAGAAAATAACATTTGCGATAACTGTCCTGCACTTAAAGAAATAAAAGTTTATGGAGCGAATATAAATCATGATGCAACATCTTTTTCAATTCCGGAAAGAGCTTTTAGCAATTGCTCTGCCATTGAGAACTTATATATTGGCCCAAAGATAAATCAGATCGGATCTTTCATGCTTTCCAAATATAAAGTACAAAACATATACGTATCTACTTCAATACCCCCTGCTGCTACCACTGCAGCCTGGGGACTGACAAAAACAAATGCGCAAAAATGTACATTGCATGTCCCGACCGGTAGTATTGAGAACTATAAAAACAACACACCTTGTAAGTATTTCAACATTGTTGAATATGATGTATCTGGTGTTGACGAAAGTCTTATAAATTCAGATATCTCAATTTTAATTTATGGAAACAATTTAAGAATTGACAACGCATCTGAAGACACCTATGTTGAAATATATAATGTCAATGGCCAGAATATTTATCAAGGTTACGAAAATTCCATCCACGTGCCCCAAGGTATATACATTGTAAAAATCGGCTCATTTATCCGCAAAGTTATTATCTAGCAAATATTCATTTCCAAAACACATAAAAAGAAAACCGCATTCCCGAAAATTTAACTAACTCCAGGAATGCGGTTCTGCTATGTCTTATGGCACCTGTATTAAATGAATTTGCAACTATCTATTGAAGATACTCAGTTTGGGCATAGAAATACGGGATTTGGCCTTTCTACACAATGTAAGGGTGCAAAGTGGTATTCCGACTCCGGCTATCGTATACAGAATCCAGAATAGATCATTTGGATAATCATGGATAACCATATGACATCCTATCTGTCCGAAATCAAGACCATACCACCAGATTTTAACCAAGCTCACTACTTTAAACGATATTATATGAAAAATAAACACATATAATGTATTCTCCCCTATAAAGATTAACAGATCGCGCAGTTTGCCGTCACGCTTGTCTATATTACCCGATATATAGTTTACAAAAATAAAGCCTGCAATACCGGTAAGAGGAAGTGTTATAAGATCCTGCATTCTGCCTCCGTTATTCATACCGCAAAAATGCATCTTGGCCGAAAAACACAAAAATAAAAAGACCGGCAACGCTATCCACCATTTTGCAGGTATCTTTTTCTCATAAGACCGGAAAAGCACGCCGGCACCAAAAAAGAATATACCCCACCCCTCTCGCCATCCACCGTTAGGAATCACAGTAATTTTAAGATTAAACCATATACGGATGGCAGTTAAAGCCACCATTCCGATGCATATAGCAATTACTGCATTGTTACACCTAAGCGATGTTTTAGCATGCATTAACTTGCATAATAAAAGAAATACAATACTTGATATCAGCAATCCTCTGAAAAACCAGAATGCACCGGCCATAAATTCGTCATATCCATTCATTCCGGTAACTATCATCAGAGCCCTCGCCAATGCCGAGCGAAGAGTGTACGGATATGTCACGCCACCCGTCCAATTGCCATAAGTTTCATTCAATATACCAAGTTCAAACCAGACATTATGCAATATAAGGAATACAAAGCTCCATTTGACAAACGGGAAATACAATCCTTTCACGCGCTTTGATATAAATTTCCAGGGATCATCCAGATATTTATAATTAAAGAAATATCCCGCTGCCATAAAAAATAAAGGCATATGGAAAGTATATATGAAATTGGTCAACAATCCGGGAGCATCTGCATGACCGATTACCATCAGAATAATTGCGATTCCTTTAGCTATGGCAATTACAGTATTTCTACCGGAACCTGACACTGGAGCCGATACTGAAGATGAGACACTATTATTCACTGCGGATAATTTAAGTTTTCAGATTTAGGATCTTTCAAAACCTCATTCAAATATAGTTCAGCATTCCTCTTCGCTTCCTCAAGATCCATAAATGAATAATTGCCACAATCCTTAGGTGTCGCACCCGGTACAACTCCCTCAAAATGCGCGACAAACTCCATAGTCTCACGGACAAGCGGTAAAATATCCTCGCTGGAATAGTCTCCGGATAAAAGTAGATAATTACCCGTACAACATCCCATAGGTCCCCAATACACTATTCTGTCACGCCATGCAGGATGATTGCGAAGGAACGTTGCCACAAGATGTTCCATAGCATGAAGCGCATCCGGAGCAAGAGCAGGATCACGATTGGGGCGAGTCATACGTATATCAAAAGTAGTTATTGTATCACCTTTGGGAGTCGTGTCTTTCCGGGATACAAAAATCCCTCTTTCAAGTCGATTATGGTCAATTGTGAAGCTTGCTATTTTATCCATTTTCAATCAATAAATTTGAATTAAACAAATTAATAATAAAAAACCGCAGCCAAGCCGCGGTTTTTTATTATTATACCAAGGGTATTTCCCGGATTAGTCCTGATTGAGGTTTACACGTTTGAATTCAACAGCTACAAGACCTTTCTGCTCTTTGTCAAGATACTGGCCGACTGTAAGTGTTGCGTCGCGGTGATACTCTTGCTCAAGAAGAACATTCTCTTTATAGTACTTGTTAATACGGCCATTAACAATATTGTCAATCATCTGCTGGGGAAGGTTTGCAGCCTTCTTTTCAGCAGCCTCAGCCATAACCACACGTGCTTTTGCAGCATCTTCCTCTGTAATCCAACCCTTCGTGATATTAGAAGCGATGTGATCATCAGAATCAAAATGGTTAGGATTGAAACCGGCTTTCTTCAAAGCAGCCTCAACAGCCTTGCGCACCTGCTCGCTTTTTGTTTTTTCAATAGCGACAGTCTTTTCTTCCTCAATAACCTGAGCGGGAACAGACTCACGGTTTACAGCCACAGGATTCATAGCTGCAACCTGCATGGCCACCTCTTTGCCAACCTCGGCGGAAACACCTTCAAGGTTGAAACCAACTATTGTGGCAAGCTTGTTGCCAAGGTGATCGTAAGCTGCTACACTGGGAGCAGAGATACACTCATATGCTCCAAGTTCCATCTTTTCACCGGTTTTGCCTATCTCGTCTGTGATGTGCTCTTCAATAGAACGACCATCTTCAAGTTTAATAGCCTTGACTTCATCAATAGTCTTTGCCTCAGCCTTGACAGCCGCATCAAGAATAGTCTTAGTCAAAGCACGGAATGACTCGTTTTTAGCAACGAAGTCTGTCTCACATTTAAGAGCCACAATAGCTGCAAAGTCTCCGTTAACTGCAGAAAGCACACAGCCTTCTGATGCCTGACGGTCTTCACGTTTAGCGGCAACAGCCTGACCTTTCTTACGTATAATCTCGATTGCAGCCTGAATATCGCCATCTGTTTCAGCGAGAGCATTCTTGCAATCCATCATACCGGCACCGGTCATGTTGCGCAGTTTCTTTATATCTTCTATGCTTACTGCCATAATATTATTCCTTTACTTCTTCTTTTACTTCCTCTTTTACCTCAACCTCTGCGGCAGCTTCCGCTGGCTGTTCGTTACGGCGAACGCGACGACGTTTGCCAGGTGCGGGAGCTTCATTTTCATCTTTCTCCTCAGCTGCGTCAGCTTTCTCTACCTTACGCTCCTCAAGACCCTCAGCCATTGCTGCTGTTAGGCTCTCAAGAATCAGATTGATGCTGTCTGACGAATCATCGTTGGCAGGGATAACGAAATCTACATTTTCAGGATTTGAGTTTGTGTCGACAATAGCGAATACCGGAATACCAAGACGGTTGGCTTCTGCCACTGCGATGTGCTCTTTCATTACGTCAACTACAAAAAGAGCAGAGGGAAGACGACCAAGATCCGCGATTGAACCGAGGTTCTTCTCCAATTTTGCACGCTGACGTGTAATCTGAAGTTTCTCACGCTTTGAAAGGTTGTCGAATGTACCGTCTTTCTCCATCTTATCGATAGTGGTCATCTTCTTGACAGCCTTACGGATTGTCGGGAAGTTTGTAAGCATACCACCGGGCCAGCGTTCAATCACGTAAGGCATGTTTACTGATTTTGCTTTGTCGGCGATAACTTCTTTGGCCTGTTTTTTAGTTGCTACAAAGAGCACTTTTTTTCCGCTTTTTGCAATCTGCTTCAAAGCGTTTGCAGCATCCTCAAGCTTAGCTGCAGTTTTATAGAGGTCTATGATGTGGATACCATTGCGCTCCATAAAGATATAAGGAGCCATTGCAGGATTCCATTTACGTTTAAGGTGACCGAAATGACATCCTGCTTTGAGGAGTTGGTCGAATGTTGGTGTTGCCATTTTATTAAAATTTGTTTACGTTCTTTGATTTCAACCCGGCAGTAGGGATTTGAGCCATCTGACGGATTTAGATACTAAACACTGGATATACATTAACGTTTTGAGAACTGGAAGCGCTTGCGAGCCTTTGGACGTCCCGGTTTCTTACGCTCTACAGCACGCGGGTCGCGTGTCATGAAGCCCTCTGCGCGGAGTGCAGGTTTGTCCTCGGGATTGATCTTTACCAGTGCACGGGCAATAGCAAGACGAAGAGCCTCTGATTGTCCTTTGTAACCGCCACCATTGAGATGAGCCACAATATCGTATTTCTCTACGCAATCAAGAGTTGCAAGCGGCTGTTTTACAATATACTGAAGAATTGAAGAGGGGAAGTATACGTCGAGAGGACGTTTGTCGATAACTATTTTACCGGTACCCTCGGTGAGATAAACTCGAGCTACGGCGGCTTTACGGCGGCCAATTGCATTTACTTTTTCCATCTTCTTTTAAAATTTCATTTTGTTGATGTCAATAACTGTTGCGTTAACATCGGCGAAAGGATGCTCCGCGCCGTTGTAAACATGAAGGTTGCGAAGCTGAGCTGCGCCAAGTTTTGTTTTGGGAAGCATACCTTTCACAACTTTAATAAAGAGAGGATGTGCACCTGCCTTAACGGTTGCCTTCTTTGACTTAGCCATCAAGTCTGCGGGTGTAAACACACGCTGTCCACCGGGATAGCCCGTATAACGCAAATACTGACGTTTTGTCATCTTATCACCATTCATTACAACTTTGTCTGCATTGATAACAATTACATTGTCACCGCAGTCCATATTGGGTGTAAAGTCAGGCTTGTTTTTGCCACGAAGAATTTTGGCAACTACTGAGCAAAGACGGCCAAGCACTTGGTCGGTCGCATCGATCACCACCCAATTTTTCACGATTGTCTCCGGGGTGGCGGATTTTGTTTTATAGCTTAAAGTATCCACTTTAAATTTTAATTTTAATTAATTCATAAACGCCACAGAAACAAAACGTTGGTCGGCCAAAACCAGCGATTCCGTTTCCCGTGGAAATTATTTTTGGATAAAATCGGCTCGCAAAATTACAAAAAAAATTACTAACTACAAAACTGTTAGTAATTTATTTCTCAATTATTTTCACCAATATGAGTAAGAAAGGGTATAAAGCCCCTCAGTTGGAGTTACTCATAAACGGGGACAACATCTTTGTATATGCTGGGACCTCCGAAAAGACGGCGGTAGAGAATTTTCTCGTCAGCATTCATCTGGTTTATCTTTCTTGCGGGATCAGAAATATCACTGCGGCGGAAGTAGGGATAGATGTTATTTTCTTCTGAAATCTTCTCCAATCTCTTCCGCATTTTCTTCACAAGCTTGGGATACTTTGCAGACAAATCCACCATCTCTGTCGGATCCTCCTTCATGTTATACAGGCGCCACGGCATATCCTCATCCGTAAGACCGGCTTCATCTCCAAAGAGATTCATCGGAAACTGCTTGGTGAGTTTCCATCCATCTTTGTACAAAGCACGCGACGAATACACAAAGAAATATTGTTCATTATTCCTTTCAGGCGCATCAGCATCAGCAAAGGCATAACAGAGGGAATTTCCCTGAAGTGGCTTCTGGTCAATATTACGTATCTTTCCCGGCATTTCAATCCCTATCATCTCCAATGTGGTTGGCATGACATCCACCAAATGACAGAATTGCTCCCTTATTCCATGCTGAAGCTTATTACCATAAGTGATTACAAGGGGATTACGAGTCCCACCTTCTGATTCTGCGAATCCCTTCCAATTGCGATATGGCGTGTTGAGTGCCTGACTCCAGCCCAATGGGAGCGTGCAGTTGTCACCTTCCGGGCGACCAATCCAGTCAAAATGATCGAGCATGAATCGCAATCTTCCTTCGTCGGTTGCGGGATATTCTTTCGGCATGGACTTCACGAGATCGCCATACATATGACCTTTTTTCTCTGCACCGTTATCTCCAATAATCAGCATTACAATTGTATTGTCCGCCTCACCTATCTCCTGAAGATGATTTAGAAGACGACCTATCTCATAATCGGCATAAGTGGTGAATCCCGCATAAGCCTCCATCAATCGGGCACAGACCTTACGCTGGTCACCAGTAAGATCTTTCCATGCCGGAATATGGCTTTCTCTTGGAGGCAACACCGCATTTGCCGGGACAACCCCCAATTCTTTCTGTCGCGCAAACACCTTCTCACGGAACACATCCCAACCCTCATCGAACGCACCTCTATAGCGGTTCATCCATTTGGAATCTACCTGAATCGGTGAGTGCGTGGCCTGAGGGGCATAATACATAAAGAAAGGCTTGTCGGGAGCGGCAGCTTTCTGTCTGTCAATGTTCTGTATAGCGCGATCGGTTATCAGGGCACCTATGTTGCGGCCATCAGGACGCACATAGTTAAGCTCGTCAACAAGCTGAGGATTGTAATTATCTGTAGACGAAGCTATATATCCATAGAAGTGCTCAAAACCTTTACCTTGCGGCCAATGGTCGAATGGCCCGGCATCGGAAGCCTCGTAATCGGGGGTCAAACCATACTTACCCAAAGCGAATGTGTTATATCCGTTGTCGCGGAGCACCTCGGCTATGGTGCCACAGGATGACGGTATCACACCGTCATATCCGGGAAAACCGGCCCTACGCATCTGATGGGCGAAGTTGCCCATGTGTACCGTATGGTGATTGCGGCCAGTTAGCAACGCCGCACGACTGGGAGCACTGAGCCCTGTGGTGTGGAAATTAGTAAAGCATACCCCTTTGTTGGCAAGAGAGTCCATAACAGGAGTATCAATCAATCCACCGAAAGCAGAGGCGGTGGCATATCCGACATCATCAAGCAGAATCCACAACACATTTGGGGCACCCTTGGGAGCTATTACAGGTTCCGGGAACCTCTCTTCACAATCTTTCAGATATTTACCGGTATATGGATTGGAAGCAAGAACAGGCAGCGCGGTCGCACCGAGTCCAAGCATAAGTTTGAGTTTATTTTGCATAGCAGTTAACGTTGTAATTAATTATTAATCAATATTATAAAATATTCTAAAAAATCAGCCGAAAAGTTTGTGAAGCTGCATAAATCGTTTCAATGTATCCTCTCCATGTCGGCGCATAGACTCCACCACCTTGTCAAACGGTTTCTCCCTACGGATATCTCCCGATTTTGAATAAAACTTATCCGCATAGCATATAAGTTTTTCCTCTATCGACAAAGGAAGCATATCCCTTTGAGGAAGCGGCAGAGACTGACTAATAATATCCTCTACACTTAATCCCGCTCCGGTATGTCGCTCGCAAACTAACGCATGTCTCAACAGCCCCTCTTCTCCAAGTATTCTGCAACCTTCAACTCCATGGCATATATACGGGAGAGCCCCCTCACAATAAATATCGGGCGCATCACACCGAAAAATGCCTATATCATGAAGCATAGCCGCCTCGGCTACAAAGTCCATGTCAATTTGCAGACCGCGGCGGCTTATACATTCCATTGCCTTGTCCCTTACCATTTCGCTGTGTATAATCAGCGTTTCGTAAAGAGGACTTGAAGGCTTATAGTATTTATCTATTATATCAAATGGATTCATTCCACATCAAGGATTTCACACCAGCCATGCTCGTCCTTTTCCTCTCCATACTGAATACCAATCAACTTCTTATACAGTTTTGTAGATTTGGGACCGGGTTCTCCATCCTTGCTGTAAACAAAAACATTGCCATTATCAAGATCATATATCTCCCCTATCGGAGAAATCACCGCAGCAGTGCCGCAATTACCTGTCTCCTCAAATTCCGACAACTCTTCGTAAGGAACGTGACGACGTTCGACTTTCATTCCCATATCCTCTGCCAGCTGACGAAGACTCTTGTTGGTTATTGATGGCAAAATAGACTCGCTGTCAGGTGTTACATAGCGATCCCCTTTTATGCCGAAAAAGTTGGCAGCACCACATTCGTCAAGATATTTTTTCTCTTTAGGATCAAGATAAAGCATTACAGCATAACCAAGTTCATGAGCTTTTTCGCCAGCCACCAATGACGCGGCATAGTTTCCGCCAATCTTGATAGAGCCGGTGCCTTTAGGCGCCACACGGTCATATTCCCGAGACAGGCAAACTTTGCAAGGTTTGAAACCGGTCTTAAAATAGGGCCCCACAGGTGAAACAAACATTATAACCATATATTCATCAGCAGGAGACACACCGACACGCGGGGCAATACCAATCTCAAGGGGACGTATATACAAAGAGGCACCTGTGCCATAAGGCGGGATAAAACGAGAATTCAGTTTTACAACCATTCGCACCATCTCACAAAATTTCTCAACGGGCATAGGTTGCATCTTAATTCCCTCGGCACTACGGATAAAACGTTTGGCATTCTCCTCCATACGGAATACCCTCACTTTGTCATCCTTGCCCCTATATGCCTTGAGACCTTCAAAAGATTCCTGGCCATAGTGGAGACATGTTGAAGCAATATGCAATGGCACATATTCAGAGTCACTAACCTCAATCTCTCCCCATTTACCATCCTTAAATGTGCAACGAACATTATAATCGGTCTGCACATATCCAAATGGAAGTTCGCTCCATTTAATATCCGGTGTATTCATGATAATATTAATTTAAAACCTTTTACAAATATCCTTACAGACAAAGCATCATCCACATCTTGCATATCACACGGCTATCTTGCAGGTCCTGTCTCCAATCTTGACAATATAGACTCCATGGGCAGGCAACTGAAACCGGTATGAACCAGAAGATACAGTCTCACTGCTGACAAGTCGCCCAAGTATAGTAAAGACCTTAACCTGCACAGGATGATTAGACTGGACTATTACCTGTCCGGAGCCGGCTCTGATCTCAAATTCCCCCTCCCGCATCACTGTCTTTGAGGAATTCACATGTTCAGCCCTTGCCACCTCCCAATTCTTGGACGCGGCAAAAGAGCCGAAGGACATTCCGACAGCCAACAAAATAACCAACGATAATCGCTTTGCCAATTTCATTTGCTGTAAAATTACAAAATCTTTTTATTATTATCCCCCAATCAACAATATTTTTCGCCACTTCATATTTATTTCATCCGAAGGTTTAAAATAAAGGGCCGTGACCTCGCGGCCACGACCCTTCTCCCTTATTACATGAAAAGTTTATCCTTTTTTCTCCTCTTTCTGCATCTGCTCTTTCAGAGCCTGAAGGGCACCGAGGTCACCAAGAGTGGTTTTCTCGATAGCAGGAGCCGCTGCTGTCTCAGCCGCAGGTTTGGCAGCCTTGCGGGCTGTTGCAGCTTTTTCGCGACGCTCAGCCTTGTTGGCATCTTCTGCGATACGGCTGTGGCTAAGTATGATACGCTTGCTGTCTTTATTGAACTCAATAACCTTGAAGTCAAGCTTCTCATTAAGCTGAGCCTGTGAACCGTCCTCTTTTACAAGGTGCTTCGGAGTTGCAAAACCTTCTACACCATGTGGCAAAGATATTACAGCGCCTTTGTCCATAACCTCTGTTATTGTACCCTCATGAACAGAACCGACTGTGTAGATTGTTTCGAACACATCCCAAGGATTCTCCTCAAGCTGTTTGTGTCCGAGGCTCAGACGACGGTTGTCTTTATCAATCTCGAGAACCTGAACTTCAATCTCGTTACCAACCTGAGTAAACTCAGACGGGTGTTTGATTTTCTTAGTCCATGAAAGGTCTGAAATATGGATAAGACCGTCTACACCCTCTTCGATCTCAACAAACACACCGAAGTTGGTGAAATTGCGAACTTTTGCAGTGTGGCGGCTACCGATAGCATATTTCTCCTCTATATTCTCCCACGGATCTTGTTTAAGCTGCTTGAGACCAAGGCTCATCTTACGCTCATCACGATCGAGAGTAAGAACCACTGCCTCTATCTCATCACCTACTTTCAAGAAATCCTGAGCACTGCGGAGGTGCTGGCTCCAGCTCATCTCGCTTACATGGATCAAGCCCTCAACACCGGGTTGCACCTCAACGAATGCACCGTAATCAGCCATAACCACAACTTTACCCTTGACATGGTCTCCAACCTTAAGATCAGCATCAAGATTATCCCATGGATGGGGAAGAAGTTGTTTAAGACCAAGAGCAATACGTTTCTTCTCATTGTCAAAATCAAGAATAACGACCTTTATATCCTGATCAAGCTCTACCACCTCGCGAGGATCTGACACGCGACCCCAACTCAAATCGGTGATGTGTACAAGACCGTCTACACCGCCAAGGTCCACAAACACACCGTAGGGAGTGATGTTCTTGACTTTTCCTTCGAGCACCTGACCCTTCTCCAGTTTAGAGATGATCTCTTTCTTCTGCTGCTCGAGTTCTGCCTCAATAAGAGCCTTGTGGCTCACAACTACATTCTTGTATTCCTGATTGATTTTCACAACCTTGAACTCCATTGTCTTGTCTACGAACACATCGTAATCGCGGATCGGACGAACATCGATCTGAGAGCCCGGAAGGAATGCCTCGATACCGAATACGTCAACAATCATACCACCCTTAGTGCGGCTCTTGACATAACCCTTGATGATTTCATCATTTTCAAGAGCTTCATTGACGCGATCCCAGCTACGTGTCTGACATGCCTTCTTGTGAGAAAGACGGAGCTGACCGTTTTTGTCTTCAAGTGTTTCAATATATACCTCCACTTCATCACCGATCTTCAGATCAGGATTGTAACGGAATTCGCTAACGGGTATTATGGCATCGGATTTCATACCTATGTCAACTCGCACCTCACGCTTAGAGATACCTTTGACTGTGCCTTTTACTACCTCATTCTCTTTAGCTGTCTTAAGACTCTCGTCATATGTGTTTGTCAACTCCTGACGGTTCTTCGAACCAGCTGTTTCGCCATTCTCATACGCTTCCCAATCGAAGTCTTCAATGGCGGTCTGTACTTTTGTTTCAGCCATTATTAATGAACTGTTCTTTTGATTAATGCACTGATTCCAAAACACAGAATGACAAAAACCATTCTTTCAATTTAGATCAATGCCGATTAATGGTTAATAAATAGTTAATTATCTCTCACCTCAGGGCATAATTACCCCAAAGTGGCACAAAGTTAATAATTTTTATTCAATCAGCAAGATAGAGGCAAAATTATTTTTTTGCGATTTAATTATAATTGATTAAATTTATCATCATGTACGCAAATCTGACATTCCTTAAAAAGCAGTTTAACGAATTCAACAATGAGATTTTTGCCGGCGGCCTGCCGGAGATAAAGTTACGCTCAGGTCGCTCCAGACGCACAATGGGGACATTGCGTTACCGCAAATCCGCATCCTCCGGTAAAACCACATATTCCGATTTCACCCTTACCGTCAGCAGCTGTCTTGATCTCCCGGAAAACGTAATCGAAGACACTCTTATCCATGAAATGATCCACCTGTATATACTTGTCCACAGGCTGGAAGACACGTCAGCACATGGCAAGGTATTCAAAACGCTCATGGATACAATCAACAAAAGGCATAACCGGAACATTACAATCTCACACCGCACAACGGAATCGGAATCCGCCTCCGATACCGCCAGACGGCATCATTATATCCTTTTGACAAAATTCCGAAACGGAGAATCGTACATAACGGTTGTGTCTCGAACAAAAATCTTTGAGACCAACCGTTCACTTTCAAGCATAAAAGAGATAGAAAGATGGGAATGGAGATACTCTACCGACCCTCATTTCAACCGTTTCCCGCGTTCCAGAAGTCTAAAATTCTACAAGATGCCGCCTGAAACATCCAGAGCTATACTTCAGACACGTCTATGCAAATGCGACAACAATTCTTTTCGTTTTGCCTGATGGATACAATTTCCCGAATCATTTCAACATTAAAAACACATAAACGCTTAACCGTCCACAAGGTTTTACGACGAGGAATATTGTCTGGTAACGAAAGATTTTGTATATTTGCAATTCTACACAGGCGAACATCATGAAACATATGAACATGTAAAGACACATAAATTGGATGGTTAGCCGGTTTATCAAACATACATACTTAACCTATTTTTTAATAACAACATACTCTTTAATGAAAAACGTTTACCTTAGAACCATTGCAGCATCTGCCATAATCGGCAGTGCGTCCCTTTGCACCGAGGCACGTGAGATAAATCTTCAGGGAATAACCTTCACTGTAGATACCATCCAGCATTACCTTGCCGGACCGGCAACCAAATACTCACGAATATTGGTATCCTCGCCCAACAACAAATTCAACGCGTCCGTTCTTGAAATAGACCTGTCGGCTGAAAATCATCCCGAAATCAAAGTTGAAGTTGGCAAAGACTGCATTCGCACAGCCGAAACAATTTCATCCATGGCTAAACGCAAATCAGATACAGAAAAAAGATATATCGCCGGTATTAATGGAGACTTTTTTGTAACTTCCAGTTTTGCAACAGCACTTGCAAACTCATTTAACACAGATCCCAACTATAAAAACGTCACCAAAGACGATTTTATGGGGAACCCTAACACCACATGCGCCACAAACGGCATGATTGTGGCTCCGAATTTCATCGATGCGGCAAGCAAAGAAAAAGCTTTGGTAATATGCGAAAACGGAGACATGTATATCGACGCTACTGAAATAACCGGCAAATTCAGTACAGTACCTAACAGTAACGGCTCTATGAAATATATAGACTTCCGTCAGCCCGGACAAGCAATAGTGAATTTTCCACGTAGCGACCAGAATCTATTTTTTTATAATAGATATTACGGAGGATCCACAAGAACCGACGACACCGGTGTGGAGGTCACTCTTGAGCTGAAAGAGGGTGAGAAGTTCAGTATAAATAAACCTTTTGTAATGAAAGTGGTTTCTGCTCCTGCCAAAGTAGGAAACTCAAAAATACCTGAGAACGGTGCTGTAATCTCAGCCGGAAAAAACAGAACCAGCCAGATTGAATGGATAAATAAACTGAAAGTGGGAGATGACGTCACGATCGAATTAAATGTAAAACTTTCAAAAGCGGGTATATCACCTGCCGGCATCAAGGAAATAGTTGGTGGTGACGTGCGCATACTGAACGAAGGCAATGTGACACAAAAAGGAGATCCGGATGCGTTGAGATTCATAAACGAACCCACAGCCAAATACATCCGCACCATGATCGGTTATAGCCAAGACCGCAAAAAAATGGTCATGTGTACTGTAGACCGTGAATGTGGCGGCACTGGAGGCGTATCATATTTTGACGCGGCAGACCTGATGCGCGAATATGGATGCTACGATGCCCTGGACCTTGACGGAGGAGGCTCTACAGAAATGTATCTGCACACCCCCGGGGTGGTGAACTATCTACGTGACAAAGTGGAACGCGCTGTAGGCAATGCCATATATGCGGTTGTCAATGCACCGGAAGACAACACCGTACGGCAAATCCGCTTCATGGATCACGCATTGAAAATCAAAAAAGGAGATTCCTACAAGCCCGTATTCCTCGGATACAACAACAACCTCGAACTTCTGTCTATGGATGTTCAAGAGGGTGTGAAACTTTCCGCACCGGCAGAACTCGGCAAGGTTTCATCCGATGGCACTTTCACAGCAACTGGAAGTGGCACACATCTGCTCACCGCAACCTTTAACGGCACAACAACATCTATTCCCGTAACTGTTCTTGACGGTTCGGGCGTGGAAGAAAATCTTGCTGATGAAGGCAATGCGGTTGTAGAATACTACGACATGACAGGTGCTAAAGTTGAAGAACCACAGAAAGGTAACATTTACGTTGTCCGCAGAGGCAACACAATCACCAAAGCGATATATTAGAATCCATAATAAACAATCCTAACTAAGATGAATAAAATCCTCAGACCATTGGCGGGAGCCTCAATGCTTCTACCCTGGGCAGCAGCGGCAAACAGTGCCGACAAACCAAACATTATCTTCTTCCTTGTTGATGACTACGGCTGGCTTGACAGCGAGGTGGCATATGGAGAAGAGGTTTATCCCAACAACCACCGCATGCACACGCCCAATATGAAGCGTCTCTCCGAAAAGGGCGTGATCATGACAAACGCATATGCTTGTCCAATCTCAACTCCCACCCGCACATCCCTCATGTCCGGAATGCACGCGGCCCACGAGAAAATCAACATGTTTACAGCACCTGAGATAAATACGCCAACGGATTTCACCGGAGGAACACGCGGGTTCTTCACAGATGCCTCCAACCGTGAAAACGACGACATTTTCACCCGTCCTGAATGGAACTACAACGGTATAAGCCCCGAACCTGGAGTGCCACACACACAGTATATGACACCGATGGTGAAACAACTGCGTGACAACGGCTACTATACCATCCACATCGGCAAAGGACACTGGGCATCAATGGGCACACCGGGAGTATCCCCCTACAATATGGGATTTCTTGTGAACGTAGCCGGCAACATGGCAGGAATGCCACGCAGTTACTACTCGGAAGACCATTTCGGCAACAAGCCTGACCAGTGGACATATTCTGCAATCAACGATCTTGAGGAGTATTACGGATCTGATATGAACCTCACCCAGGCTATTACCGACAAAGCACTGAAAGCGATGGACTATCCTATTGAGAAAGGAGAACCATTCTACCTTTATATGGCTCATTTCGGAGTGCACACCCCTATTCATCCGGAACCACAATACTATCAGAAGTATCTTGACGCAGGACAGGAAGAGAAAACTGCGATGTACTCCTCTATGGTTGAGAGTGTGGATGAAAGCCTCGGACAGATAATGGACTATCTTGAAAAAAAGGGAGTAGCCGACAATACTATCATAGTCTTCTATTCCGACAACGGCGGTCACTCTCTTAACGATGCCAAGAACAGTGTGCCCCATACTTTCAACGAACCGTTGAGAGAAGGCAAAGGATCTGTTTACGAAGGCGGAGTGCGAGTTCCGATGATGGTTTACTGGCCCGGCAAGACAGCTGCGGGAATGCGCATAAACACACCTGTCACACCTCCTGATTTCTATCCATCAATCTGTGAGATGGCAGGAATAAAAGATATCAAGACCGTTCAGGAACTTGACGGGCAAAGTTTCGTAAAACTCATAACCGACGGCTCTCAACTTGCAAAAAAGGCTGTAAACGAAGGCAAAATCAAAAATCAAAAAGAGGCAAACGCCTTTGTTATCCCCGAATCAGTATCAGGAATTGATCCGAATCGCCCGGTCGTATCGCATATGCCACACCAATGGAGAATAGAGGATCAGGAAGATGTCGACTTCCTCTCTGCTGTGCGCAAGGGAGACTGGAAACTTGTTTACCGCATGCATGATGGCAAACTCGAACTTTACAATCTTAAGAAAGACCTCAGCGAACGCAACGATGTTGCCGCAAAAAATCCAAAAATTGTAAAAGAACTTGCCAAAGAGTTGGGCACATCGCTCCGTAAATGGGGAGCTCCGATGCCTGTTGTAAAAGCAACTGGAAAACTTGTACCAATGCCGGATGAATTATAGAAAATAGTTTATTATCAACGACACAATAATTATCAGACCTTATTGCATATTTTCAGGCAATAAGGTCTGTCAATTTTATAATTTTAATTAAATTTGTAAAAACAAGTATGACTCGTAAATTAGTTAATGCATATTTTTAGTGGATTTTCAAAGGATTTATGAGAGTTCAGGAAGGAGCAGGTCTGGAAGCCGAACTTAGACCGGGCATTGTGACTGAGTGAAATCACTTAAATCACTGGGAAGCCACAAAAAGATGCGTTGACTAATCAATACATTAAATAGTTTCGATGTGATACCTAAGGATATAGACAGTTTGTTTTTATGAAAAGATTTTTAGCCATCATTCTCTTTGCCTTATTTCTACAGACATTTCAGTCTCCAGCCAACAACAAGGTTCTGATCCAACACATAAACAAGGAGTTGACCAAGGCCAGCTCTCCAAAAGATTCAATACGGCTGCTTTACGATCTTTTAGACCTTTCCCAGCGCAAGGATCAGCTGGAAATCGGAAATATGTTATTTGAATTGGGTTCGCGCACAAAAAACAAAAACGTTCAGTTTGACATTCTCCGTCAGATGGCAAATATAACACACAACGATTCAATACTTAGTATTCTTGAGTCTCGTGCTAAAAATATACGTCCGTCAAACGAACAAAAAGAAACTCTTTTGTTCATTCATTTAAAACAGGCAATAAGTCAGGCCCGATACCTTCCGGAAAATCAGCGACAAAAAAAAATAGCAGAAATCATTGCAAAGAATGATTTCGACAGGCTTGACAAATATGGCAAAATCGAACGTCTTTTTACCATATGTGAATATATGAGCAATTATGCAGATGGGAATCTCATGATTAAATATATGGGCGATCTCGAAAAACTCATGGATGAGACTAAATTGAATAATTACGCTCTTAAAAATCTGTTTTACAGCGAATCCGCCAATATATACACATATTGTAACGAAGGCAATAAAGCTCTTGAGGCAGACCGCAAGCTATTGAATATTATCTCTACTCTTGAAAAGGAATATAAGTCCAAAGGCCGTCGCTACCGCAACTATAACGTGAATAAATATATTATTCTGCGCAGAATGCTTAGTAATTATAAGTGGTTAAGCACAGAAGATATAAACAAAATTTATTCACAAATACTGACATTAGTTGAGAAAGATCCGGATGTAAAGAATAGTTTTTGGAAAAAAAGACGTGCTTCCGCATACCATGCGATGGGCAATGGCAGATATGCTGAGGCAATCCCATATATTGAGAATTATCTGGGACTTGAGGAGTCAATGCCAATCCGCAAACAGCTCTGCGAAATGCTTATAGAGGCTGCAAAAAAAACCGGAGACACAAGTACTCTTGACCGGGCAAAAAAGTTATACAGCGGAATAAAGCAGGAATACGATTCCCTCCACAGGCGAACCCAATATAACGAGCTTGAAATACGATATCAGGTAAATATCCTGAAAACAGACAAAGCCCGCATGACACTTGAAAAGAGAGATGCCGAGATAACATCAGCACGTCGAATCATGTCATTTGTGATTGTCGGATGGGTTGCTTTCGGAATAATCATTATTCTTATGCTTATTTTGTGGGCGCGATATAAGCGCAATACTCTTAATATTGCAAAATTTGTCAATGCCTTGTCCGAAGAACGGGACATTCTTAAATCCCATAGAGCCGGAAAAAATGCAACAGACTACAACCCCACCGCCACCTCCCTAATTAAGAAAAAACAACGCCACTCTGTTGATGAAATGATAAATTTCATTCTTAATGATCTGTTATATATTTCAGCTGTGGGGCAGAACAGCCACACACAATATATGGAAGGTATAAAAATTGGAGAATTCATGAATGAAAGGATTACTACCCTTAAAGCACACATGAAAAAGGATATCGAGGTTGAAGTGGCATATCCCGAACCCGATTTTGAAATACTTACAGACAAAAGTTGCCTTACAAAACTCACAGACCACATTCTGCACCTTGCAGTAAGACTGACACCTACAGGTGAAAAGTGTGGATTAAAATGTACGATTGATGCTTCAGGGAAGAATGCAAAACTGACATTCTGGCATGCAGGAAATCCGCTCCCGGACGATAAAGAAGAACTTGTTTTTGATAATTTCTTAACATTCAAAAGCATGACTGAAGAGAAAGATGCCGCACTGAATATGTGCCGTATGATTCATTTTCTTCTTGAATCGTCAATGTATATAGACAAAAGCAATAACAATATTGTAACACTGACTATAACAATTCCCTTGATGCATTCCGACAATAGCTCCGAATAAATTGCTGATATTACGGCACAGAGCTTTTGTCTTTCTTTTAATCAATGAGTTTTCATGAACAATTACCCTCTCATGATTGTACAATCATGAGAGGGTAATTGTTCATGATGGCAATAAAGACAAAAGAAAGACTCCCGGGACACATATCCGAAAATGGGAAAATCATGGTTGCCGCAATTTTTGTCGGGATCATGGCCGGAATTGCCACATTTCTCCTAAAAGAGAGCATCTCATTCCTATCCGGAATGATAACGCACGGCCTTTCCATTTCTCAATTCAATTATCAATTTCTTATATATCCAGCAATAGGCATCCTCTTTGCCTCTATATTTCAGTTGCTCACGAAAGAAGATCTCTCAAACGGAAGCGAGCAGTTGAAATCAAAAGTAGCCTCATCCGATTATCAGATGCGCAGCAATATGATTTTATCACCGTTGTTGGGGTGCCTGATTACTGTTGGGCTGGGAGGCTCTGCAGGAGCCGAGGGACCAAGTGCTTTCTCAGGAGCGGCAATCGGAAGTACGACTGCACGATGGTTTAAACTCTCCCCCTCTGCAACCCGCATTATATTCGGATGCGGTGCGGCGGCGGGAATAGCGGGCATCTTTAAATCTCCGGTCGGAGGCATAATGTTTGCAATAGAAATTCTTCGCATGGAATTTTCAGTAATGGGATTACTCGCTGTCATAGGCGCATCGGTGACATCTTTTGCAGTCTGCTTCGCCCTCAGTGGATTCTCTTGGAACATAACATTGACCGGGCATCAGCTGTTTGATCCCTCACAACTACTGTGGGTTGCTCTGTTGGGAATCTTCTCCGGAATATATTCCTTTTATTACAATTACACACAAATAATATCAGGGAAATTTTTCAAACACATTCCAAACAGATGGATTAGAGCCGGAATATCTGGTTTAGGACTGGGAGTACTAATATTATTATTTCCTCCACTATTTGGAGAGGGTTATAATACAGTAGCCCATGTAATAAACGACAATGCTATACTGTTTTATAGTCCGCCATTCTGCCATTCTGCCAACACTGAAATTCTACTCTTTGGCATTGCCGGCATTCTGCTGCTTAAAGGGTTTGCAGTGGGAGCAACAAACAACGGCGGAGGTATTGCAGGTAAATTCGCACCTACAATCTTTGCAGGTTGTCTTTGCGGATACATTTTTGCAATCGCAGCCAATTTTCTCTTTAACACAAATCTCTCTCCACAAAATTTTGCTTTAATAGGCACAGCCGCTGTAATGGCAGGAGCCCTTAAAGCACCACTTATAGCAATATTCATTGCAGCTGAGATTTCAGACAGATACAATTTTATAATCGCATTCATTGTGGTTTCCGTCCTCTCTTATATTATAAAGAGAAGCATTGAACTCTTCATCAGTAGGGTGAAGTTCGCAAAACAAAGTATCAAATAAATTCAAATATTCTCTTAAATTATAATTCGTGTTAAATTCAAACACTCTCTTAGAAACTTAGATAATAAGCAACGGGATCGAAAAAGACCCTGAAAGGATTACCGCCACGCTTAGGATGCTCACTGTCCGCATAGTAGAAAGAATGTTGTGTGTCAAAAGATGGAATGTCAGCTTTCCTGGTCTCTCCGGGCGGTATTGCACATGAAAGTTTTAGAAAACGCTTGGTAAGTTGTCTTCCATCCGGTGTTCTGTAATCGATATAAAGCACTACCCCTTTAAGCGTTTTGTCCGTAAGGTTCCGTATAAAAAAACTTTCTTTACTGTTACGCAAAGTTTTATCAAAGCCTGAGAACCGTATCTGATCAAGCCTGTATCCATTATTGCATGTTTCACAGAAAGACGCAACCATAAAACTGCCATCTACCATCATTCCGACAGTATCAGCGGATGTGATGTCTATCGCATCAATATTACCCCCTTTTGTTTTGTTCCCGACATGGATTTTGTTTGTTTTCTCTGCACCCTTCACTTTGTAGCCGATTTTCCTGGCCTCCACAATTTGAGGCACAATAAAAATAACCGCAATAATTATGAGACAGATTCTATTATTCATAAACAAATCAAAAGTCAAAATGGACCTCAAAATTACCGAAAGAATGATTATATAAATCTTACGTAATAAATTTAAACTGCACCTAAAAATACAATGGCAATGCCTGGCGGCTTTCCGGATACCTTTTTACAAGCCCTACGGGAAGACCGGCTTTAGGATTGTCTACCGATATTTTCAGCGAGCGCCAAAATTTTGGCAGAAACCACATTGTGCGAAGAGAAATCTTTATTTTCAAAGGTTTCATCTGTATAGATGTTCCGTCTTTATCCAAAATAGCCACACAACTTCTTGTGGTCGCCAGAACATCCTTTGACTTTTCTATTCTCAACGCCAAACTGTATTTGTACTTGTCAGGAGAACTTTCCATCTCCCCAACTTTCTCACCCGGTTCAAAACGGCAATCCGGTGACTCAAGCAATATTATGTTGTACCTCCCTTTTTTATTGTCATCCTTCCCGATAAAGACAATAGTATCATCATCCGGAAATTCCCAGATACCTTCAATTCCTGCCAATGCTTTCTGATCACAATACCTGACCGCGTCTTCCATATCATACACATCATCACAATATGCATGGCATGGAAGAATCATCCCCCATGCCAAAGCTATAATGCATATAACATATTTCAGTATCATTATTTCTTGGTTGAGAACTGATAGGACAAACCTATACTGAGAATCTCCTTAAGCATGAATTTACTCCATCTGCTCTTGATCTCGACATCCTTCCCATTTCCATCCTGTATGACTTTCCCATCCTCATCTTTCATTTTTAACATTGTTGCGGGAGTTGACGAGTCATAACGCATATTCACAAAGATCTGAGCCGAGAATAATTTGGAGAACTGGAAGTTAAAAGTGTTTTCCCAATCACCCATAGCATACTTGTAATCCGTAAAGAGGAAAAGCCGGCTTTTATAGTTAATTATTTTCGACACATTCCAATTCAATGTCAAATCGGCATTACTACCAAATTCACTCTGACATCTTTGACCATAATTCATATTAAACAGACCATGATCAACCTTCATGCAGATTGCCGTACGCAGATTATAGGAAAGAGGCGCGATTGACGCATTGAACTGAGCTGTTTTCTTTTTGTTGGCGATGCTGTACGTCATACCAAGACCCACGTTAAGATCGCCCGGAGTCAGGAAAGAAGCAATGCGGTCTTTTTCCCCCTTTTTATAATTATTAAGTAACTGTGTTTTAAACTGTCCCGTTAATGAATAGTACCAGTTGCGGCGTGCCTTATAACCGAATTTCACATTATACTGAAACAAATCCTGCGAGATTGAATATTTTCGGCACGGATCATCCTCGACTGAATTCAGGCCCAGACGGTAGGACAAGGTGCTCTGAAACAACATATTCGGATGCCACACAGTATTAAGCTGCACATCCCATAGGAAATTGACAAGTAAAGCAACATGATTATTACCACCCTGATACCAGTTAGGAGACAAAAACGCCTGCGAGAACTGCAATGCTGAATTAAACACATGAAGCCAATGCTTCTTTTCCACAACTGCCTCTTTTATAACCGCCTCATTTATATTGATACCGGAAACCGAATTGCGTTTCAAGAAACCGTGAAAAGAGTAATCCTCATCTTTCAGTTTCGGAGGCACCGGCAACAACCAGTATGCATACTCAATTTTTGATGGTGTCTCCACCATCATCGAATACATAAAATCGTCTTGCATATTCCATGCCTCGTATGCGTTCTCAAGCCATTTCGGACGAGGATTTCCCAACAACAAAGACACGTCCGGATAATCTTCTTTAGGGTCTTCAACAGCTATGACCTCTTCCTCTGCAGCCGGAGATCTCCCCCATAGTTCATCAAGATACTTCTTGCGTTCGGCAATAGAATCCATCTCCTCAACCTGCTTCTGACAGTCTTTTATTTTACGGTCGGCAAGTGTCCATATAGCTACTGATTGAGAACTAAAATCGGGTATTGACACTTTCTTCATTCTGTCGAGAGGACGATACTCCGAAAATACCCAGGGAGCAAGCAACCTGTTGAAAGTAGGCACATCCGGACTGATTATCATATTGTCAATTATCTCATCTACATCTCTGACACGCAAAGACTCATCCACTTTAATACCATCTTTTTTATTAGCGGCATTAATAGAATCCCTTCGCGCCACATTGCGGGCCTCTATCTCCTGCGGGCTTTTAACGTGCCGGAAAAGAGGACGCTGAGGCTCACTCTGTGCAGACACGCCCGCAGTACATAAAAAAGCGACTCCCAAAATAGTTGATCTCAAAAGAAGAGCTGTATTATTCATGAAAAAGCTTATGGAATTATGTAAGTTTAATAGTAGTTTATTTGGAATCTGATGTTGATACACGGAAAAACATGTCTATTCGTGCCTCATCTCAAGAAGCTTGTCGTATTCCTCGGAATTGATCAGACGATAAGCCTCCTTAAATATCGGATCATACTGGTTATACACCTTGAAATATGTCGGCTGGTCATACACATCCCTACCTATCAACCCTTTCAGAACCATCTTAAATAAAGGTTCACTCTGTTTCGCCTCCTTTTCATTCAGTTTCACTCCATCTTTCTCTGCCATAGCAAACAGATCTGCAAGCATGGAGTCATCAATATTGAAACCCTTGAGGAAATCATCGTCTGTTTTATACTTCTTGCGGAGTTCCTTACGGTGATCATCCACATAGTTGATAGCAAACTGGTTTATTGTTCCCTTTGCATTTACGTCGCGATAATACTTTGTAAAATCTGTTGTGTCAAGAGGGACAAAACGGTCCGGAGATATACCGCCTCCGCCATATATCGGACGATGCAGACGAAGGGTATTTACTTTCAGGGAATCCACATACTTGATTGAATCGGCATGCATAAGCTCTCCGTGATTGAAACGTTCAAGAATATCCATGGCATATCCTTTCTGATCCCCTTTCTCATACGGCTTTTGTATATCGCGTCCCGACGGTGTATAATAATGGGCAATCGTAAGACGAATCATTGACCCGTCAGGGAAAGGAAACGGTCTCTGCACAAGTCCCTTTCCATAAGTGCGCCTACCCACTACAAGTCCTCTGTCCCAATCCTGTATTGCTCCAGTAGTAATTTCTGAGGATGATGCCGTATACTGGTTCACCATAACTACCATACGCCCCTCGCTAAACAGTGGTTTCACCCCATGAGGAGATGTCATATGATCATACCGTGGAGAATTTCTACCCTCCGTATACACGGCCAGTTTCCCCGGTTCTATAAACTCGCCAAGAATCTCCACGGCCGGCTGCATATATCCACCGCCATTGTCTACAAGATCAAGGATGAGTTGCTTCATACCTTTTTTCTTTAAATCTTTCAGGGCATTCTCAATTTCTTGCCTTGTATCCGCTGAAAAACGGCTCAGCCGGATATATCCCGTCTTCTGGTCTACCATATAAGCGGCATCCACACTATTGATAGGTATATCTGCGCGGGTTATTGTGAAAAGTATGGAATCTGATTTACCTGCTACCCGTCTGAGCACCGACACATCCACCTTCGTACCCTTCGGACCTCGAAGTCTTTTCATTATGTCGGTATTACGTAGTTTCTTACCTGCTATCACCGTATCATTTACTTTCACAATACGGTCTCCTGCCTGCAACCCCACACGTTCTGACGGCCCCCCTGCGACGGTAGAAATAACATACAAAGTGTCCCTGTTCATATTGAACGTAATTCCGATTCCACTGAAGTTTCCCTCCAGCGGTTCATTCAATTCGCGGGTCTCCTCCGGATTGGAATATGCTGAATGAGGATCAAGGGATTCCAGCATACTGCGTATCGCTGTCTCAACAAGTTTATCCTCGTTGACTGTATCGACATAGTATTGTGCCACAGCTGCCTCGGCAATCCTCAGTTTCTGATTTGGAGGCAGTGTCTGGTTATTATTTTTTTTAGCGGCAAACGCGGATATCATACCTACCGCAGCTATCAGCAAAAATATCTTTTTCATTTCGTTTTGTATTAACGGGCAATATAACCGGAGGCATCAAATCCATTAGCCTCGAGCTCTCTTACCATAGAACCGGAGACAAAAGAATATTCCGGCAAAGAAAAGAGCATGCAGGTCTCTACGCCCAAAACCTTCATATTTATATCTGCAAGATTCCTCTCGTATTCAAAATCACTGACATTCCGGACTCCGCGTAAAATAGCCGAAGCACCGACACTTTTTACAAAATCCGCTGTCAAGCCTGTATACGAGCACACCTCTATAGAACCGTCATTGTTGAACAAATTCCGGATCTTACTACATCTTTCGACAATATCTTCATCCGAAAGTTTACCGGGATTTATTCCTACACCTATTATAATCTTGTCAAATAGCCTCAGTCCCCTGTCTACTATCGACTTATGACCGATTGTAAACGGGTTGAAAGATCCTGCAAAAACCGCTACCTTGCTCATATCTGGGAATCATCCTCTATCACGAGGTTATCTATAATAAAATTCTGTCGTTCCATAGTGTTTTTGCCCATATAGAACTCCAATAATTTCTCAACACTGTCCTCTCTCTTCAATTTTACACGGTCAAGGCGCATGTCTGGACCTATAAACTCCGCAAATTCAGCGTCATTTATCTCTCCCAGACCTTTGAATCGCGTTATTTCTGCATTCTGTCCGAATTTTGCGATTGCGGCTTCGCGCTCTTCATCTGTGTAGCAATAATAAGTGTCCCTTTCCCCCTCCTGTTCCGTTTTTGATTTCTTCTTCTTATTTCTTCTTACAGAGTTTTTATCTCTTACACGGAATAAAGGAGTCTGAAGTATATACACATGACCTTTCTTTACAAGATCCGGAAAAAACATAAGAAAAAATGTAATGATAAGCAAACGGATATGCATTCCGTCCACATCCGCATCTGTCGCGATTATAACTTTGTTATAACGCAAGCCCTCTATACCCTCTTCAATATTAAGAGCCGCCTGCAACAGATTGAACTCGTCATTCTTATATACCACTTCCTGGGTCATTCCATATGAATTCAAAGGTTTGCCTCTCAAAGAGAACACAGCCTGAGTTTCTGCATTACGCACTTTGGTAATCGTACCGGAAGCAGAATCTCCCTCTGTAATGAAAATTGCTGAGTCTTCACGACGATCCTCCTTCGACTTTGCCTTCAGCGAGTCGTTATAATGTATATGGCAATCGCGCAACTTGCGGTTATGCAGACTCACTTTCTTGGCTTTCTCCCTCGCCAATTTTGCGACTCCGGCCATTGCCTTGCGCTCCTTTTCGCTGGAAGCTATTTTTTTAAGCATAACTTCCGCCACATCCTGATTACGGTGCAGATAATCGTCAAGTTCTTTTTTTATGAAATCACCTACAAACTTATTGACAGTAAGCGTACTGTTCGGAGCCACCTCCTTGCTTCCAAGCTTCGTCTTTGTCTGGCTTTCAAACACAGGCTCCTGTATCCTCACAGCAACAGCAGCAACCAGGCCGTTGCGAATATCTGAATATTCATAACCTTTGCCCGAAAACTCTTTTATCGTGCGGCTGACATGTTCACGGAAAGCGGTAAGATGCGTTCCTCCCTGAGTGGTATGCTGACCGTTTACAAAAGAATAATATTCCTCCCCATATTGGTCAGTATGGGTGAGCACGACTTCTATGTCCTCGCCCTTAAGATGAATTATCGGATAAAGAGGTTCCGATGTCATGTTCTCACGCAACAGATCAAGCAATCCGTGACGCGATACGTATCTCTTTCCGTTATAGAAGATCTGCAGACCTGCGTTAAGATAAGTATAATTATTTATCATCGTCTCAACAAACTCCGGATTGAAACGATAATTGGTAAATAGTATTGGATCAGGAGAGAACTTAACCATTGTACCGTTAGGCTCATTTGTATCAATAGGATCCGAATGACTTACCAGATCTCCTTTCTCAAACTCTACGGTGACACACTTTCCGTCTCGCACAGAGCTTACCCGACAATAGGTGGACAGTGCGTTGACAGCCTTCAGTCCGACACCGTTAAGACCTACCGATTTCTTAAAATTTTTGTCATCGAATTTACCTCCGGTATTGATATCCGATGCAACTTCCTTTACTTTACCCAACGGGATTCCACGCCCATAATCCCTCACAGTAACCTCCCCCTCTTCTGTAAGAAATATGTCTATGCGCTTGCCAGCACCCATGTTGAACTCGTCAATCGAGTTGTCCACAACCTCCTTGACAAGTACATAAATGCCATCATCCGAATGGCTTCCATCCCCCAATTTACCGATATACATACCGGGGCGACGGCGAATATGCTCATTCCATTTTAAAGTCTGAATGGCATTGTCATCATAAGTTCCCGCATCAGAAGAAACAACCTCCGGAAGTCGGGGTTCTTCCTGCTCTGTAAAGTCCAGTATATCTTCGTTCATAATTACCCTGTTAAATGTATCACGCATTCATACAAAATTAACAAAAAAATCCCTAACTTCCCCATTATTTTCAGAAACGGACGGCAAGTTTTTTCATTTACTATTTGTTAATTCGTGTTTATATGCCTAAATTTGTAATAAAGAAAGAAAAACGAACACACCTAATATTCATTGAAAATTAAATGGCAAAAATTGGTTCTGTAATGACTCCGGCCGGGCGCAAGGCCCTGTTGCTGGGAAGTGGAGAGTTGGGTAAAGAAGTAGCTATAGAACTCCAGCGCATGGGCGTTGAAGTCGTGGCTTGCGACAAATACGGGAACGCGCCTGCAATGCAGGTGGCTCACCGCAATCATGTATTCTCGATGCTTGACGCAGACACCCTTCGCAAAGTGATCGAAGAGGAAAAACCGGATCACATTATCCCTGAGATAGAAGCTATCGCTACCCCGGAGCTTGTGAAGCTTGAAGAGGAAGGCTTTAACGTAACTCCCACCGCACGCGCCGCCCGGCTTACCATGAACCGCGAGGGAATCCGTAGACTTGCCGCGGAGGAATTGGGAATCAAGACATCACCATACCGCTTTGCCTCGACGCGAGAGGAATTCGACCAGGCCATCAAGGAAATAGGCATACCATGTGTCGTAAAACCGGTAATGAGTTCATCTGGTCACGGTCAGTCCACTGTCAAGAATGAATCAGAAATCGATTCTGCATGGAAAGAAGCTCAGGAAGGAGGCCGGGCAGGAGCAGGGCGCGTAATCGTGGAAGGCTTCGTGAACTTCGATTACGAGATCACACTTTTAACCGTTCGCTCAGTATCCGGAACAACATATTGCGAACCCATAGGCCACCATCAGGTAAACGGAGACTACAGGGAGTCTTGGCAACCACAGCCAATGTCCGCCAAAGCTATTGAATCCGCCCGCGACATAGCAAAGAAAGTTACTGACGCATTAGGAGGATACGGCATATTTGGTGTTGAATTGTTTATCAAAGGGGACGAGGTAATATTTAGCGAGGTTTCTCCACGCCCCCATGACACAGGCATGGTTACAATGATCTCTCAGGATCTCAGCGAATTCGGTCTTCATGCCCGCGCACTGCTGGGGTTGCCGGTTCCTGGAATCAAATTCTACGGTCCCTCTGCATCCAAAGCAATAGTCGTAGAGGGTAACACCGACACAGTGGAATTTGACAACCTTGAAGAAGTTCTTGCAGAAGAGGGAGTGCAGATGCGAATATTCGGCAAACCCGAAGTGCACGGACACCGTCGCATGGGTGTGATTCTGGCTACATCCGACACCGTGGAAAACGCGCTCGCAAAAGCTGAGAGAGCTTATTCTAAACTCAAAATAAACATAAAATAATTTACCCTTATAAGGGCTTCTTGCCTGTGGCAAGGAGCCCTGTAAAATTCTTGAAACATGAAAACTCTTACATCATGTCTCGGGCTTAGCATGTTTTTGCCCGCTGTTGCATCTTTCGCTGCTTCGACAGAGCAAGCACAACGCCCCAACATTATCTTTTTCTTAGTTGACGACTACGGATGGAGTGAGACATCTCTCCCATTCGGTTCGGGCACATGTGCCAACAACCGTAAATTCCACACTCCCAACATGGAGCGTCTTGCAAAACGCGGCACAATGTTCACAAACGCTTATGCATGCTCTGTATCCACGCCTACAAGAACAAGTCTTATGACCGGTATGAATGCGGCAAAGATGGGTATAACCAATTTCTGCTCACTGTTCAAAGACCGACCTTCAGACGCGATAGGCGGAGCTCCAGGTACAACCAACCCCAACGAGAGCGATATCTTCGCCAATGCTGAATGGAACCACAATGCATTCACTCCTGTTCAGTTCAAAGGAGATTCTGCCGTTTACGGGTTGAATCACACAGTTTTCGCAACTCCTATGGTTGAATTGCTTCGTGACGCAGGGTATTATACAATCCATGTAGGCAAGGCCCACTGGTCTCCGGCCGGCACACCGGGCTCAAATCCTCTCAACATGGGCTTTATGGTTCAGGTTGCAGGATCCGGAAACGGGCATCCCAAAAGCTATCAGCCCGAAGACTATTTCGGCAATATCCCGGGAGAAGGTGACTTCAGTTCAATACAGAACATGGCTCAATATTATGACACGAAGATTCACCTGAACGAGGCGCTTACACTCGAAGCACTCAAGGCTCTTGAAACTCCCATTAAACGCCACGAGCCGTTCTATCTCTATATGTCCCACTATTCTGTCCACACTCCCATCCAGCGTGACAACAGATATATTCAGAAATACCTTGACATGGGTCTTGTGGAAAATGAAGCCAGATACGCTTCTATGGTAGAAAGCATGGACAAGAGTCTGGGCGACATTCTTGATTATGTAGACAGAAAAGGCATAGCCGACAATACCATAATCATATTTTATTCCGATAACGGTGGTCACTGTCTCGCCAAAGACAAAGGAGATATTCCTCACACCCAGAACCTGCCGCTGCGAGAAGGCAAAGGCTCCTGCTATGAAGGAGGTATCCGCGTGCCCATGATGGTAAGCTGGCCGGGGCAAGTAGCCCCTGACACAAGAATCAACACTCCGGTTATCAATGAAGATTTCTTCCCATCTATTCTTGAGATGGCCAACGTATCTCCTTACGGAATAGCTCAGACTCTTGATGGTAAAAGTTTTGTAACCCTGGCAAAAAAAGGCTCTCAACTGGCTGCTCAGGCAAAGCGCGAAGGGAAAATCAAAACAATGGCTGATGCCAATGCATTTAAAGTCAGCTATGCGCAGACAGGAATTGATCCCGAACGCGAACTTATATTCCATTATCCCCACCAGTATCGTGTAGAAGATCAAGACGATATCGATTTCCTTTCTGCCATACGCAAGGGTGACTGGAAGCTCGTTTACCGCATGCATACTGGAGACCTTGAGCTTTACAATCTTCGCGACGACATAGGAGAACACAACAACGTTGCCAAATCCAATAAGAAACTTGTGAAATCGCTGGCTTCATCTCTTGGCAACAAGCTCCGCGAATGGAATGCGTCGATGCCAACGGTACGTGCTACCGGCAAACCTGTTCCCTATCCGGATGAACTGAAATAAGCTAAGATCCAATCTTATAAACAAATACCCTCACCAAGACCGGTGAGGGTATTTGTTATTATGTTAAGAAAAAATTTTATTGAGGCAGTCTTTTGATTATATGTGCAGGGTTGCCGCCGACTACTGAATTGTCCGGAATACTTTTAGTGACTACGGAGCCGGCACCAATAACTACATTACTGCCGATTTCCACACCCGGAAGAATAGTGGCAGACCCTCCAATCCAGACATTGTCTCCGATAACAACCGGTTCCGCCCATTCAACACCTATATTACGGGTCTCGGCATCAAGCGGATGACAGGCTGTATAGATACTCACATTCGGGCCAATAAAACAATTGTTCCCGATACGTACTTCCGCTTCATCAAGAATTGTCAGATTAAAATTGGCAAAGAAATTCTCTCCTATAAATATGTTGTACCCATAGTCACAACGGAATGGTTGGTTGAAATGATAATTTTTCCCATGACCGCCAAGAATACTGTCAAGCAAAACTTTCTGCTCTTCAATCATCGAAGGGCGTAAATCATTGAATTCCTTAATCTTGTCACGAGTAGACACAAGTCTTGAAATAAACCCGGGATGAGTCGCATCATACACCTCACCGTCTAACATCATTTTCCAGACTTCTTCAAATTCCTTCATGCTCATTTTTTTCTGATTGGATCGCACGTTAACCCGATACCCAGTTTCTTGAATATCTTGTGGTCTACCTCGCCAAGCATAACAGTAGAATGCATCTGGCAACCTTTAAGCTCTGGCAGTTTCTCCAGAGCCTTGCGGCAATTCTCATCGCGTGTACTGAGTACAGAAAGTGCGACAAGCACCTCATCGGAGTGCAAACGCGGATTTCGCCCCATCAGATAATTGAGTTTGGTGTGCTGTATCGGTTCTATAAACTCCTGAGGAATCAGTTTCAGGTCATGGTCTATGCCTGCAAGGAACTTGACGGCATTCAGCAACAATGCAGAACTCGGGCCAAGCAATTCACTGCTTTCTGCCGTGATTATAGTTCCATCCTCAAGTTCTATCGCCGAACACGGGACCCCGCTTTTATCGGCACGTTCACGGGCTGCACCGACACAACGCCTGTACTCCAATCCTATATTGGCCTGCTTGAACAGCAATGAAATCTTATTAATCTCCGATTCATTCCCCTCTCCACGAGCCATCTGGTTAAGGGCAGCAAAATAACGGCGTATAATCTCATTTTTAGAAGCATCGCAACATACGGCATCGTCACTTATGCAGAAACCCACCATATTCACTCCCATATCTGTCGGAGACTTATACGGGTTCTCTCCGTATATCCCTTCAAACAGGGCATTCAATACAGGAAAAATTTCTATATCGCGATTATAATTGATTGCTGTGCGTCCATATGCCTCCAAATGAAAAGGGTCAATCATGTTAACATCATTCAGATCTGCTGTAGCAGCCTCATATGCGATATTGACAGGATGTTTCAACGGAAGACTCCATACAGGGAATGTCTCGAATTTGGCATATCCCGCTTCTACACCACGTTTGTGCTCATTAAAAAGCTGACTCAGACATACAGCCATTTTACCGCTTCCCGGACCGGGAGCCGTGACAATTACCAAGGGACGCGAAGTGCGGATATAGTCGTTCCGCCCGAAGCCTTCGTCGGATGCAATAAGACCCACATTTGCCGGATAACCGTCGATAAGATAATGATAATAAACCGATATACCCATTCGCTCCAGACGCTTCCGGAAAGCATCTGCACTTATCTGCCCGTTATAATGGGTGACACACACAGAGCCTACGAGAAAACCTCGATTCTGAAATTCATCACGAAGACGGAGCACATCCCGGTCATAAGTTATTCCAAGATCCGCGCGGACTTTATTTTTCTCGATATCGAAAGCAGAGATAACAATCACAATTTCGGCTTTATCCCTTATTTTCTGAAGCATTTTCAGCTTACTGTCGGGTTGAAAACCGGGCAACACCCGACTCGCATGATGATCGTCGAAAAGTTTGCCACCTAATTCAAGATAAAGTTTGTTGCCAAACTTTGAAATCCGTTCAAGAATATGTTCTGATTGGATTTTTAGATATTTTTCGTTGTCGAATCCGTAAGTCATAACGGGATACAAAAGTACAAAAAAATTCCTGCCCCGACAATCTTTCTCATCTTTTTTGCAATCCTTCGCGCGCCTATAACACCGACAATAATGAAACATAAAAATCAATACCGGTTGCCATTAAGATGACACCGGTATTGTATGACAATATTTCTATAATTATATCAATTATTTTTCCATAGATTAAAGCGTTCTCCCCTAAAATAAGCTCCGTTCAGATTTCCCAATATATCAGTCCAAGTATACAATCTCTCCTCAGGCATGGAATACAGTTTACTTCCCTTCCGTTCAGAGTCAAGAGAAATACAATAGGGCAGAAATCTTCCATAATACATACAGTCTACCTGCTTCTGCTCAGGTGTGCCAGGATTATACATGGCATACAAGTACACTATAGCATCGCCATATTTTTCAGGTTCTTGTTTATTCTCATCAATCTCGACATAATAAGACACATCCGGGTTATCTCCTAAACTCGGACATTCCTGAGCATAATGATCAAAACGGAACATCATTCCCAAACTTTTTCTGGGATCGGCATATTCCGCCTTTACATTCTCTGTGCCGGTCAATATACCTTCTTCATTAAGATCGAAAGCTTTTGTAGAATAATACCCGTTACCAATATACTTTGCTTCAAACATTGTTCCGACAGGATAACTCTTGATTACATCTCCAGGACATAAAGCACCCGAAATTGTTTTGGAAAATTTGCATACGGTTCCCCCTCCGCCATACACACGCCTGTAACTGATCTCTCCTATTTTCTGAGCTACGGCCGGCGCAACAGCAAGCATACACAGAATAAAAAATAATACCTTCTTCATATGGTTACACATAAAATCTAATTAAGTCGACCAAAGGTAATACTTTTCACGTAAATAAAAAAGATGCGGACAGTCTATCCGCATCTTCTTTAATAAAACCAGTATTTAATCTTATTCTGGTTATTTCTTAGCAATTTTTTTGTAACCGTAAACTGCACGGCAGCCGAGTTCCTCCTCGATGCGGAGAAGCTGGTTGTATTTGGCCATACGGTCGGAACGGCTTGCAGAACCGGTCTTGATCTGACCTGCATTCATTGCCACAGCTATATCAGCAATTGTAGCGTCCTCTGTCTCACCGGAACGGTGTGAGATAACTGCTGTATAGTTGTTGCGCTGTGCCATCTGCACTGCACGAAGAGTCTCTGTAAGAGAACCGATCTGGTTAACTTTTACAAGAATTGAGTTTGCACAACCTGATGCTATACCTTTCTCAAGATATTTTACGTTGGTTACAAACAGGTCATCGCCTACAAGCTGACAACGGTCCCCGATAAGGTCTGTAAGGATCTTCCAGCCTTCCCAGTCATTCTGATCCATACCGTCCTCGATAGAGTCGATAGGATACTTGTTAACCAATTCCTCAAGGAATTTAGCCTGCTCTTCGCTTGTACGCTTGGGAGCGTCAGGACCCTGTTTCCATGTATAATCATAAACGCCGTCATGATAGAACTCGGAAGAAGCACAGTCAAGACCGATTGTAACATCTTTTCCGGGCTCGTAACCGGCTTTCTTGATAGCCTCGATGATAACGTTGAGTGCATCCTCTGTTCCATCAAGATTAGGAGCGAAACCACCCTCATCACCTACTGCTGTGGAAAGGCCACGGGCTTTAAGTACACTCTTGAGATTGTGGAACACCTCTGTGCCCATACGGATACCCTCTTTGAAGCAGCATGCGCCTACAGGACGGATCATAAATTCCTGGAAACAGATCGGAGCGTCAGAGTGTGCGCCACCATTGATAATGTTCATCATTGGAACAGGAAGAACATATGTATCTGTACCACCGATATAACGGTAAAGAGGCATGTCAAGATAGTTGGCAGCTGCTTTAGCCACTGCAAGAGAAACACCGAGAATAGCGTTTGCACCGAGTTTTGATTTAGTAGGTGTGCCGTCAAGATCAAGCATGATCTGGTCTACACCGATCTGGTCAAGCGCGCTGTGACCGCGAAGAGCGTCTGCGATAGGACCGTTTACATTGGCAACAGCTTTCTGTACACCTTTACCCATATAACGGCTCTTGTCACCGTCGCGAAGCTCAAGAGCTTCGTTCTCGCCTGTTGAAGCTCCTGACGGAACTGCAGCACGACCCATTACTCCGCTTTCAAGGATAACATCTACTTCAACTGTAGGATTGCCGCGTGAATCAAGTATCTCGCGACCAATTACTTTTTCAATCTTCATTTTTTATAAAAATTTATAATTGGGTTTATATAATATACTTATTAACAATTTAGATAAAAGCTGAAGCCTGTTGTGCATCACGCTAATTATCCACTTGCAAATTTAATAATAATTTCTCTATCATAAGTAAGTGTTCAAATTTAATTTATACTTAATGCGAGTTTATTTTTGAGGCGATTACGATGCGGAGCGAAGGAGTATATATACATATATGACTGAACGACAATCCGTAAGAAGCCCAAAAGAAACCGCAGTAAGTATAAAAGATTATAAAAAACACTTATTATCGTTTAAATTTGAATACTTACTTATACTATCCGTTTAATCATTTTTAATTAACTTTGACTGATTTATGGAATCATCAGGGAGAAGCATAACAGAACTGGCGGTGGACAAACTGCCTTTCACCCCGTTGGAGAGGCAATACATGCTGCTCGCCGCTCTTGACCGGTTTGTCACATCACCGGAACATAACCTCGTATTCATTCTGAACGGATACGCCGGCACAGGCAAGACATCCCTTGCAGGAGCGTTCATTAAGACTTTACGTGAGCTTCACTACCCCGTCGTACTGCTTGCCCCAACAGGCAGAGCGGCAAAAGTCGCCTCCGCTTTTGCACAATATCCGGCATCCACGATCCATAAAAGGTTATACCGCGGAGATTCATCCAATCCTGCCAACACAGAGTTTTTTCTCGCCAGAAACAATCTTCGCAACGGCATTTTCATTGTTGACGAGGCTTCCCTGATATCAGATTCTCCAAGTGCCGGGAGGTCTCTGCTCTATCACCTGATACACCACATATACTCTTCCCCGGGATGCAAGCTTGTTCTGATCGGAGACGAAGCTCAGCTGCCTCCGGTCGGTCAGACCAAAAGCTGGGCTATGGACATATCAAGACTTGCGGCTCTCGGATTAAACCCGATACACTTCACCCTTGACGAGCCTGTGCGGCAGGCTGTCGAATCGGGAATGCTGCATAATGCCACATATATTCGCTATCAGATATTCAATCCCTCTCCCGGGAAGATACCACAACTCAACACAGCGGGATTCCGGGATATAAAGGCCGTAACTTCCCGCGATCTTGAAGATCTCATATCCGAGTCATGGGCTCAGGTAGGACAGGATGAGACATTGGTAGTGACCCGTTCAAACCGGCGCGCCAACGATTTCAACCGCGCCATCCGAAACCAGATAATGTACGCAGAAGAACCTCTCCAAAGAGGAGACCGCATTATAATCTCCAAAAACGATTACTATTGGAGCAGGCACAACGGTATGAAAAATTTCCTTGCCAACGGAGATTCGGCAGAAGTGACCTGGGTAGGGAAAAGCGAGAAGATGTACGGCCGTTACTTTTCAGAACTTGAGCTCACCCTTGCCGACGGGTCAATCATCAGCGCACAGGTAATGCTCCGAAGTCTTGTATGTGAAGGGCCGTCTGTCCCGCGCGATGAAATGCAACGGTTCTACAACCTTGTCATGGACAGTTACCCCGGCAGCACATCGGAGAAAATCAAGGGAGTCATGGAAGATCCATACTATAACGCGCTGCAGATCAAATATGCCTATTGCGTGACATGCCACAAGGCACAGGGAGGACAATGGAAACATGTTTATATAGACATGGCTTCCATTCCCGCAGATTCCATAGACGAAGATTTCTACCGCTGGCTTTATACCGCCATCACACGAGCCACAGAAAAGGTTTTCCTTATCAATCCTTCAATCCCTGTAAAAGAGGATTGAAGAAGTTTGATCTTTTCCATCACAGCAAATAAAGAATTATTTCCGTAATTAAGAATAATTCATTAATTTTGTGGCTGATTTGATCGCTCATGGTTCCTAAAATCTCATAGAAACCGGAGCTTTAGAGAAATTTGAATTTAAATTAACACAACAATACTGAACTAATGAAAGCTTATGTATTCCCGGGCCAGGGTGCCCAGTTCGTAGGTATGGGCAAAGACCTCTACGACAACAATCCTGAAGCAAAAGAACTTTTTGAGAAAGCCAACGATATTTTAGGATTCCGCATAACAGACCTCATGTTTGAAGGCACAGAAGAGGATCTGAAACAGACAAAGGTGACACAGCCGGCTATCTTCCTTCACAGCGTATTGCTGGCAAAGAGCCTCGGTGACGAGTTCAAACCGGACATGGTGGCAGGCCACAGCCTCGGTGAATTCTCTGCCCTCGTTGCGGCTGGCGCACTCAGTTTTGAAGAAGGGTTGAAGCTTGTCTCAAAACGTGCCCACGCAATGCAAAAAGCATGTGAGATCAAACCATCCACAATGGCGGCAGTCCTCGCCCTTCCCGACGACAAGGTAGAGGCTCTTTGTGCGGAAGTTGACGATGTCGTGGCTCCTGCTAACTACAACTGTCCCGGACAGGTGGTGATTTCAGGAACTATCGAGGGTATTGACGCGGCTTGCGAGAAGATGCTTGCGGCTGGTGCAAAACGCGCTATGAAACTAAAAGTGGGCGGTGCGTTCCACAGCCCCCTCATGCAACCCGCACAAGAGGAACTTGCAGAAGCTATTGCGGAAGCTGAGTTCAACACTCCGGTATGCCCGGTTTATCAGAATGTGGACGGCAAGCCGCACACTGATCCCACTGAAATCAAAGAAAATCTCATCAAGCAGCTCACCGCTCCTGTTAGATGGACATACGATGTAGAAGCAATGATCGCTGATGGTGCAGATGAGTTTATCGAGCTCGGCCCGGGCTCCGTACTCCAGGGTCTTGTAAAGAAAATCAATCGAGGTGTTGCCACTTCAGGCAAACAATAAGCAGATAATCCCAAGGCTTAAGAAATGAATATAGCAATTGTAGGAGCGAGCGGTGCCGTAGGTCAGGAATTCCTGCGCGTGCTTGACGAGCAGAATTTTCCAATCGACAATTTACGTCTGTTCGGATCGAAAAGGAGTGCAGGCTCAACACGCACATTCCGCGGTAAAGAATATGTAATCGAAGAGCTGACACACGAGTCTGACTTTTCAGGAGTTGATATCGCCTTCACTTCCGCCGGTGCCTCCACTTCAAAGGAATATGCCGAGACAATAACACGTCACGGCACGCTGATGATCGACAACAGCTCTGCATTCCGCATGGACGAGGATGTACCGCTGGTTGTGCCTGAAGTAAACGGTGCGGACGCACTTGTACGCCCGCGCAACATTATCGGCAACCCCAATTGTACCACCATACAGATGGTGGTGGCTTTGAAACCGATAGATAACCTCAGTCACATCCGCCGGGTCCGCGTAGCGACATATCAGGCCGCAAGCGGTGCCGGAGCTGCCGCCATGGATGAGCTGAAAATCCAGACCGGTCAGCTGAGCCGGGGTGAAGCTCCGACTGTTGAGAAGTTCAAATACCAGCTCGCATTCAATGTAATCCCTCATGTAGATGTATTCACAGATAACGATTACACAAAAGAGGAGATGAAGATGTTCAATGAGACCCGAAAGATCATGCACTCCGACGTTCGCGTTTCGGCTACTTGTGTGCGTGTTCCTGTGCTTCGTGCGCACAGCGAGGCAATATGGGTGGAGACAGAGAAGCCACTGGACATTTCCGATGTCCGCAAGGCTTTTGAGGAAGCACCCGGACTTGTTGTGACAGAAGAGAAAGACGGTGAAAAATTCTACCCGATGCCTCTTCATGTGGCAGACAAGGATCCTGTATATGTGGGTCGTCTTCGCAAAGACCTATGCGACGATTGCGGGCTGAGTTTCTGGGTTGTAGGAGATCAGATAAAAAAAGGTGCCGCGCTGAATGCCGTGCAGATAGCACAATGGCTGATCTCAAATGATCCTGCTTTCAGCAATGCCTGATCTGCCGGATAAATCATATCCGTTGTCCGTCGGACTCTGATACTTTTAAGATACGCCATATGTTCGTCTGTTTTGAACATATGGCGTATCTTAATTTTTCTTTATGGAAATAAATAACTACCTTTGTCACGTACCATAAAAACTCATTACATCCATAAGAGAGTGTTTGGATTTAACTTTCATTCAATCTCTGAAACATGGAATACGAATATGCCTGATGTAATGGATACATGCGACAGCGTCAGGCAAAACTATCTAATCTTAATCTATAGTGTACCAAAAGATGGAAACGATTAAAGACGAGGAATTCGGAGGAGAGAGACCTTTCTTCGGTGCCAGAAATCTCAGGCTTGAAAACGTGACAATACACGCCGGAGAATCCGCATTAAAATGCACAGCGAATATAGAAGCTGAAAAATGTGTGTTTGAGGGCAAATATCCGTTCTGGCATACCGACGGATTCAAAATTGACAACTGCATTTTCACAAAAGGGGCACGCGCGGCACTGTGGTATTCAAGAAATCTCGAAATGACCGATACAAAAGTAGAAGCTCCCAAAATGTTCCGTGAAATGGATGGAATCAGGCTCCGCAACGTTGAGATACCGGATGCGCAGGAAACACTTTGGCATTGCTCCAACATATATGCCGAGAATGTCACCGTAAACAATGCAGACTATCTTTTCATGCACTCACACCATATCCGCATTGACAGATGGCGACAAAACGGCAACTATTCTTTCCAATACTGCTCGGACGTTGAAATACACAATGCTGTGATTCACTCAAAAGATGCATTCTGGGGTACAGAAAATGTAACTGTCTATGACTCTGAATTAGACGGAGAATACCTCGGATGGCATTCCAAACGGCTTCACCTTGTACGCTGTCACATAAACGGCACGCAACCTTTGTGTTACGCAAAAGACCTTATTCTTGAAGACTGCACATTCGGACCGGAATGTGATCTTGCCTTTGAGGACTCGGAAGTTGACGCCGTAATAAACTCCGGTATTGTCAGCATAAAGAATCCCGCCAAAGGACGCATAATTGCCGATAATGTTGAAGTGATAATCTCAGACGAATATTCAAAGGCCATAGAACCCGTAAAAATAATTCAAAGAAATGCAAAAGTTTGATTTCGACAATGTACCTGATCGCCGTGGCTCATCTTCATGCAAATGGGATTCCGCACCATCAGGAGATGTGATTCCTCTTTGGGTCGCGGATATGGATTTCCCCGCTGCCCCGTGTATCATAGACGCAATGAGAAAACGTCTGGAGCATGGTGTCTTCGGATATGTGAAAGTGCCGGACTCATTCTACGACGCATTGATCAATTGGTTTGACTCTCGCCATTCATGGAAAATAGACCGCGATATGGTAAGTTACACTATAGGCGTGGTTCCGGCTCTGTCAGCCGTAATAAAAGCGCTGACGAACCCCGGTGATGGAGTAATAATTCAAAGTCCGGTATACAACTGCTTCTTTTCTTCGGTGCGCAACAACGGTTGTACCTTAATCGACAGTCCGCTGAAAAGGATAGAAACTCCCGATGGTTTCACCTACAAAATGGATTTCGAAGATCTTCGCCGAAAGGCGGCACTGCCTTCGACCAGACTCATGCTGTTATGCAATCCGCACAACCCCGCCGGAAGGATATGGACACGCGAGGAACTTGCCGAGATGGCAGCCATATGCCGTGAAAACGGAGTTACGGTTATCAGCGACGAGATCCACTGTGAGTTCACTATGCCCGGATATGAATACACACCTTATGCTACCGTTGACCCACACGCGGTCATATGCTGTTCGCCAAGCAAATCGTTCAATATCGCCGGATTACAGACAGCCTGTATCATAAGTCCTGATCCTGAAACAAAGGCACTTATAGACAAAGCTATAAATATCAACGAGACATGTGACGTGAATCCCTTTGGTGTCGTTGCATTCCAGGCCGCCTATAATGAAGGCTATCCGTGGCTTAAAGCATTGCTCGATTACATTTACGGGAACTACAAGACATTACGTCAATTCTTTGCCAGTGAGCTTCCACAATTGAAAGTCTGTGACATTGAAGGAACATATCTCGCATGGATAGACATCTCTTCGCTCGGTATAAAATCAACGGATCTGGAGAAAATTGCCCTTGAGAGATTCGGTGTCTGGATCAATCCCGGTGAAATGTATGGGCAGGAAGCTTATATACGTATCAATATGGCATGCCCACGAAAACGTCTTGAAGCAGGATTACAGAGGTTGAAAAAAGCCATTGAAAGCCTGGAATGAAAGAAATAGAACTGATACGCGAAGGGGCACAGCTTAATTTCAGCCAACAGCTGCGAATGGCAATAAAGCTGTCCATTCCGGCTATAGTCGCCCAATTGTCGAGTATCATAATGCAGTACATAGATGCCGCCATGGTCGGACGTCTTGGTGCTGATGATTCCGCAGCCATCGGACTGGTCTCAACCAGTCTGTGGCTGTTCTGGGGTGTATGTTCGGCATTCACAACCGGATTCACGGTACAGGTGGCACACCGCATCGGCGGGAAAGACAATGAAGGAGCCCGCAAGGTGCTTCGTCAGGGGATAGTAGCCTCCATTATATTCGGTCTGCTCACTGCACTGATAGGAATAGGAATAGCAAATCCACTCCCCCGCTGGCTTGGCGGCAATGAAGCGATCTGTCACCAGGCCACACTCTATTTTATTGTATTTGTTTCCGCCTTACCTATTCTCACCCTCAATTACCTTGCCGCAGGAATGATGCAAAGTGCCGGCAACATGAAAGTTCCCAGCACCCTGAATGTGCTCATGTGTGTCATGGACTGCATCTTCAATTTCATATTCATTTTCCCTTCAAGAGAGATAGTCATCGGAGGGGCATCGGTCCATATGCCAGGACTGGGACTTGGGGTACTTGGTGCCGCTCTCGGCACAGTTCTTGCAGAAGTGGTTACAACCTGCCTCATGCTGTATTTCCTGTGTTTCAAACAGAGGGAACTTAACATTATAAAACGGCACGGAAGTTTCAGGATAACACGTCCCGTATTGAAAAAAGCCATCCATATATCAGTTCCCATGACTGTGGAACATGCCGTAATATGTGGAGCCCAGATCGCCATAACCATGATTGTTGCCCCTCTTGGTGTCATTGCCATTGCAGCAAATGCATTTGCCGTTACAGCGGAAAGCCTGTGTTACATGCCCGGATATGGAATAGGGAGCGCGGCCACAACACTCGTGGGGCAATCACATGGGGCTAAAAGGCCGCGGCTTGTACGACGTTTCGGCTTCATTACTGTGGGACTCGGTATGTTTGCAATGTCATTTATGGGCGTTCTGATGTACATCTTTGCTCCCGAAGTCATGCAGCTTATGAGTCCTGTTACGGAAATACAGACACTTGGAGCCGAAATATTGAGAATAGAAGCCTGGGCAGAGCCTATGTTCGCAGCCTCAATAGTAGCCTACGGTGTATTTATAGGTGTCGGACACACGGTTATTCCGGCCGTAATGAATTTCGGCAGCATCTGGGTCATTCGTCTGCCCCTGGCATGGTGGCTGTCCACCTCGATGGGACTGAAAGGAGTCTGGATTGCGATGGCCATAGAGCTGACATTCCGAGGCATCATATTTCTCGTCAGACTGTTTTCAAAGAAATGGAGTCAAACCACCTGACTGCACCGCCACATAAAATAAGCAGTCTGAATTTTACACACCCTTAAAAAGTTTTATGGTTTGACAAAATTGCAGGGTAATGACTTCCGTTTTGGTGTCGGAAGCTTATACATAACACACGAATACGAATGAAGTAATAATTACTTCTCATTTTAAACAATCTTTACAAGCGGGATGTTATTTTTGGAAAAGATTAATCTTAATTGCAGGATTATCAATTAAGTGAGTAATCAAGTTCATTAATTAAATATGCTATGGTTTACCTTGCAATTAGTATAGCTTTTTTAGGAATGATAGCTCTTCCGTTAGGAAGGCTTTATATCGGTATCAAATCAAAGAATAATCCGAATTATACTGAATCACCAGCAGCGACTAAAATAAAATTTTATACCCGACTGATAAATATCGCATTGTTCGCCATAGCTCTGATAATTATTTTAATTATTATGAACCAACATAAATAAAAACTTTGACACTAATTATCACATTTCCTAAAAAATTTAAAACAATTCACTTACTCCTCTCTCATGTTTTGGTTAGCAATTACACTTGTCGTATGCAGCATGTCGGCTTACGCTGTTGAAGGATATTACAACTACAGACTTAAAAGCATTGAGATTTCAGACTCTCAAAAAACTTATTGTACAAAAAAGCATCAAATCATTATCCAGATGATTACAGTCAGCCTTCTGGTCGGTGCACTTTTTATAATTGTTTCTATGACTTCCTATTCAAGAGATTATTACGGCAAGTCTCTTTATAATCTACTTACCATTGTTGAGGGTTTACTATTTCTAATCGGTATTTATATATTTAAAATTGGTGAACTATACATCCTCAACCAGAAAAAGAAAGGTAATTCTTATTTTAACGACGAAGAGCATGTGAACAGATTTCAAAAGAAACTAAAATGGATCTTCTACCCAATGATAATAACTGCTGTCATTATCATGTTCTTCAATAAGTAAAAAACGAAGTTAACTTAAGTCAACTCCGTTTTTTATGCTACACCTCTGTATGTTATGCCTTTGCTTTCTTACTGTCCACTATCAGATATACAATCAGCAGGGCGTAAGCTACACAACCAAGAATCTGTATTATGAAAAAGCGATTCCTGCCAGCGAAATTATTAAACACATATTGGTGTGTCAAAAATTGCATTTTGACACACCAATATAATTGATTTATACCAACTTACCTGCTGTTTTCAATTCAATTAGATCAGAGAATGATCTTGATTGACCTGCGGAAATTGTCATTCCATACCACAACTGCATACACTCCTTTTGCCAAGCCTGCAGTATCGACTGTGACTTCGGAATTGCCGTGTACGGTTTTGACTGTCTGTCCATTCATCGAGACAAGGCTGACATTAAATTCCCCGGCGTTGGAGATGATTTCGAGCATGTCTCCATGACGGCTTATAACGAACTGATCCTTGCTAACGGAGATTTCACCCACTTCGCTTTCTTTGCCCAGCTCAGGATGAGAGAGAATGTATTTCAAACCCTCGAATGCATCTACATTGCCGAAACCATAACGATATTTGGTCTGTTCGTAATATTCGTCACCTATTGCTTTTTTGTTTTTGTCAAATGCTCCTGTTGTCTCATCCCATGGACCACCTTTCTTAGAGCCATACGGAAGACCTTCACCTTTCATTTTAGGCTTAGAGGCGGTATTCTGGATCACCTCGTATATATCGCGATACTTAAGATTAGGATTTGCTTCAAGCCAAAGTGCGCATATTCCGGCGAATGCAGGGGTGGCTTGTGATGTGCCTTGTGTATTGAACCACCAGTAGCGTTCTCCACCAAAGTCGGCAAACGCTGAATTGTTATTGTACTTGGATTTAGGCTGAGCCCCGTCTACTGTTGCATTCGGGGCATCATCCGTGAAATTCTTATTGTTGTTATATCTGCTTCTTGCTGAGACAACATAATATCCGGGAGCGGTTATGGTTGGCAACGAACGTCCATCCACCAATTTCCCATATCCCGAGATTATGGCTACCCATGTGGCTGTATGTTCGATAGGATCCTACTGTACCGGAAACCTTATATCCTGTTTTGTGCAAGGTGCCGTAAATATTACGGTTCACATTGGCTCCTACTGCAAAAACATTATGTGCACATGCCATGTTATTGATCGACATGTCAGGTGTGCCGGTTTCGAATTTATTATTGTTTTCATTTACCAGATTTACGTCATCAACATCCGAAGCAAGATCAATTCTCTGTCCTTCAACACCTTCTATCTCTATACCGATTACCGGATCAATGTCGGTGTCATCATACCAGAAATTATCGGGAAGTTTCACCGTTGCGGCATAACGGTTGTTCTGTGCCATTACAGACGATGTTACAACAATCGCTCCTTGATAGCAGGGACCGGCGGTTCCGATATTGCCTTCTATATATTTCCCTTCGGGAGTGGCTCCAGAAACCTCTCCGAGCTCATGTCTGCGCTCAGCATCCGGGGTCATATCATCCTTGTCGTATGCAAAGATTCTTACCGTGAAGGGTTTATCAGTGTTACTCCATATCTCAAGTGCCGTTCCCTGAAGTGATGTAACTTTAGTATCTTTGTCGGTGAACTTTGCCTGAAGAAGTGTGGCAACTTTAGTTTTGTCAGCGGTAAATGTCTTGCTGATCCAATTGTTTTTTGTGCCTTCATTGCCAGCCGCAATGCAGACAATAGCTTCCTTGCCTATTTCAGCGATAGCCTTTGAAAATCCATCCGTACCGTCACATGATCCAAAATTCTGTCCGAGAGAAAAATTGATTACCGCCGGTTTTTTGACAGATTTTGCATAATTGCATATTGCGTTGGCCGCAGCGATTTCTGTATTAGAGTTCAGCGGACCCACACAGATCACGATGTCGCTTTCAGGAGCCATGCCGAGATAAGGAATATTCGCTTCATTCCCGGTGTTGTCATAGACTGCCGGAGCGCATGTCTTTATGCGTTCGCAGACCCCCTGTGGAGCACCATTACTACGTCCTTCGATTGAGTCTTTCTCGTGATGGTCGTAATCGACGAACTGACCCTTGCCGGTAAATGCCCCGGCCATAATGCCCAGCACATGTGTGCCATGTGTGCCGGGATCTGCCTCATTTTCCGTAGTGTATGCCTTTATGGCTTCAGGGGTGTCCCAACGTTTCACTTCCTTCCCGCTTGCATCGAATTCCACTATTAGTTTTACCCTTGTCTCTGTGTAATCGGGAGCTTTATAAAATGTTATGTGGTTGGGGTCGAAACCGGTGTCAAGAAGGCCGACAACAACGTTGCGTCCAAGATATCCTTTGTCGAAAGGTCGCGTAGTGCCGTCCCATGGTGATTCTTTTGCAATGTTACCCTGCACTTTACTTGCATATGTCGAGACTCTTGCATGCATCATCTGTGGTTTGGATTCTTTTGCGATTTCCAAGGTTATGACTTGCGGAAGCGCGGCTATTCTCTCAAGATCCGACACTTTCAGAGACGCCATGACCATATTGCCGATATGATTCGACACCTCGACACCTTGTTTCATAAGGTCTGTCTGTGAAGCCCCTGGCACAAGCTGTATCATTACCGGCACAACCTCATCTGCGATAGCTGCACGTGTCTGTTTTGATTGCCGGAGTTCGGCTGTCTTTCTTAAAGCTGACAAATCAAGTTTGCTTTGGGCGGATGCAGTAAGACCGATAGTCATGGCGGCCATCAATCCAATTCCAGCAAAAATGTAATTAAGTTTCATAAATATTGGTATTAAGAAATGATTGGTTAGTTTTATTATCTTTCTTCAGGAGTGAGAATGCCATTGCCTTCATCATCATATCCCGGATTCTGTTTGAGAAGATTATTTGCGGAAAGTGCATTATGTGGTATAGGATAGCGATTTAAGTCCTCATTGTGCGAGGGTATGTGATCCCACCATGGCTCATGTACGAAATACCCCATTCTTATCAGATCGGTGCGTCTGCGGCCCTCCCCGAGAAATTCTATCATCCATTCATCAGCCATGCGGTACATATCCATGGTGTCGGGAACGGGATTTCCATCACGAACCTCAAAATATCTTGACCTTACTTTGTTGATCAATTCGGCAGCCTCCTTGGGCTGTCCTGCTCGCAGACGGCACTCTGCAAGCATGTAATATACCTCAGTGAGACGTATTCCGGGGAAATCAGCATTCCATGTCAGTGTTTTTTCGGCATCGTTGGGTATCGGGAACTTGACAAGTCTGATACCGCAACTTTCATCCACGGCAAGAATTGTCGACGGTGTGTTTTCATCCGAATTCGGATATTTGGTATACTGATACATCTGATCAACCAGGTTCACCTGTTTGCCCAGATCCTCTTTGTTGCCCATCACCGGCTCTCCGTTAGGTCCTGCAAGCGGACCTGCAAGGAACATTCCTGCGTATTTCTTATTCCCTTTATATCTATAGTTTTCTTTGCGGAGATCTTTACGGTGTAGTTTGCCGTAAGGTCCTCCGAGCTTTATCTCAGGATTTACCATTGTATAGAGCTTGCCCATAGGATTCTTGGATGGAGCAAGACAGAATCCGTTCTGTCCGGCTGCGACATAGGTATTGTCAAAATAGACACGGCAGTTTTTGGGCATAGAACGCTGCCACCACCAGGAGAACTGACCGTACTTGGGATGGTTATATTCTGAAGGTGCGGTCCATATCATTTCCGGTGATTTGTCGTTGTCAAATCCGAAAATGCCATGCCAATCCGGATCTATATCATATGATCCGTAAACACCATTTATGATGTCTCGGCATAATGTTTCGGCTTCCGTAAAATGTTCTACCCCAATATATGGAACGGCATTGAAATATAACTCTGCCAGCATTGTGGCGGCAGCTCCTTTTGTCAGAAAGCCGTCTTGTGCTTCTCCGGCTTCTTTTTTGGGTAATTTCTCTATCCCTTCCTTAAACAAATTTTCGATGAATCTAAAAGTCTCAAGCGCAGTAGCGCGAGGACGTATTCCATGATCGTTGCCTTTGTATAAAGGAAGCCCTCCGAAATAGTCGAGCCCACGCATATAAAACCATCCGAGAAGAGTCTGAAGCTGTGCCACTTTCTGTTCTTTATATTTGGCATCGAGTCCAAGTTTGCCGAGGTCTATGCGGTCTAAGAACGACAATGCTTCATTAGTTCTTGAGACACCCTGCATGACTCCGTTGTAGGTAGACCGGATGATACTCTCATTGGTGGTCCACT
>CAQFOZ010000010.1 GCA_948788915.1 uncultured Muribaculaceae bacterium
TCTCAAACACCAGTGGAGCAATCCGTGCCGGTTCGACCCCGGCTCTGGGTACAGCCTAAAGAGAAGAGTAATCTTCTCTTTTTTTTATATACAGTGCTTTCCAGGTACCCTCCCCCTCCCAATATATATTCTTAATATCTTGATTTTTCTCCACAAATGTTGATGGCGGTTGCCGGTAATTGCATTATATTTGCTGTCACTAAGTAAATACATTCTAATACGCCATAACAATTGACCATGTATCGTAAACTTTTTCTCGCACTGCAACTCGTTGTCGTAGTCGTGCTTGCCTCTTGTTCGGAAAAAACTGAAGAACCACTCTTGCCTGTCCCTGACAGTGTGGAACTTATTTCCGCCGCTGATGTGACAGTACCTGCCGAGGGCGGTGATATTGTAGTGAGCTTTACGGCCAACAAGGACTGGAGCATTGGCAAGCAACAGGGCAACGGTCTGTCCTATGGTGAAATTTTGCAGAAGTCAGGAAAGGCAGGGCAAGCTGATGTTACTTTCGCCGCTCTGCCTAATATGACAGGCAAAGTACGTACCACCATACTAACCGTCAGTGCCGGTAGAGCAGCTACAGAAATACGAATCAGCCAGGAGCCTGTAGAAGTCAGTCTTCCATCCGAGGAGGAGGTCAAGGCTTTTCTGCTGAGGCTTTATCGTGACACAGATGGCCCTAACTGGCGTTTTAAAGTTAAATGGGATGAAAAGATGGACAAACCTCTTAGCCAATGGGGCTCGGAAGTTAGATACGAGAACGGGCGTCTGACCCTTAATCTCAACGAACGTGAATTAAACGGAAGAATCAACCTGTCGGGATGTAAGGCTCTTGTGAGTATCCGCTGTTCCAAAAACAAAATTTCAAGTCTCGATTTGTCTGACTGCCCTCTTCTCACCGAGATTGATTGTACCAACTCCGGACTCGAAGAGATCAAACTTGAAGGGTGTCTATCGTTGCAGCACCTGAGTTTGCCCTATAATAATCTGAAAAGCATAGATATTGCATGGTGCAAAACTCTGTCGGATATCTATATCGAGTCATGCCGTCTCGAAGCGCTTGATCTGGACAATTGTGTGTCGATCAAAAACATCAAGTGCGATAACAACCGGCTACAGTCTCTTGATGTTCCATATCGTGAAAATCTGATTGATTGTTTCTGCCAGGCTAACGAAATAAAAAAACTCGATTTAAGTAACTCACCTCAGTTTCAGATTCTCAATTGTGGCGAGAACGAAATATCAGAACTGAACATCAAGGGCTGTCCACGGCTGCGCTGGATATATTGTTATGATAACAGGCTGAAGCATCTCGATATTTCCGATCAAAAGAATGAACTGGCCCACTATTATTGCTTTTCCAATGAACTTGCGGATATTGATGTATCTGGATACTACAAACTCAACGAACTGTATTGTAGTAACAACAAACTCACATCACTTAAATTCGACGATTGCCCGAATCTAAACTGGGTTTACTGTAGCTATAACCAGCTTGAGAAACTTACATTCAATGGCCTGAGCAACTCAATATTCGTCAGCCTTGACTGTTCTTACAACCGGCTGCGCGAAGCCAATATAGCAGCGTTGCCGGCACTTAAACACCTGTGGTGTCAGGGCAACCGGATAGGCGGTGAAATACCCGCTCACTTTGATCATCTGGAAGACTTCGAATACGATGTTCGCTACGACTACAGCGCAGGCAATGGCAAATACATGGATAGGGGCTATGGCTGGTGGTATCCGGGTGAGCCGAATTCGTTGAAACATTCCCGCAATTGATAAATTTATATCTGTACATGTAGATATTAAGAGATTATGTAATTATATGGCTGTTATGAGAATTTTTAAGTTGTTATTGGTCGTTCTGTTGTGTTCAGTGTCTGCCAATGCAAGGGTTTTAACGGGTGTAGAGTGCCTTCGTGATATGGATTTTGCCCCGCTTAAGGGGAAAAGGGTAGGACTGATTACCAATCCGACGGGTGTTGACAGTAATCTGAAGTCAACAATAGATATTTTAGACGAGGCTGAAGGGGTGGAACTTGTAGCATTGTTTTCACCTGAGCATGGAATCCGCGGAAACTATTCGGCGGGTAAAACGGTTTCTGATGAGGTGGATCCGGTTACAGGGGTTAAAGTATATTCCCTGCATGGCACTAACTTGTCTCCTACTCCGGAGATGCTTAAAGGAATTGATGTGCTTGTTTATGATATCCAGGATATAGGGAGCAGATCATACACATATATTTCTACAATGGGCCGGTCGATGGCGGCATGTGCGAAAGCTGGTGTTGAATTTATGGTGCTGGATAGACCTAATCCGCTTGGCGGAATTAAAGTAGAGGGACCTCTCGTTGAGAAAAATTGTGAGTCATTTGTCAGCCAATATCCTGTTCCTTATATTTATGGTCTTACCCCCGGTGAGTTTGCCAGACTGTTGTGTGGCGAAAATTTGTTAGGCTTGGGTAATGTGCCTGAATTGACAGTGATTGAAATGAAAGGGTGGGAACGTGATATGCTTTTTAAAGACACAGGTCTGCCGTGGGTTCTCCCGTCTCCCAATATCCCGACGAGTGAGACATCTTTTTATTATCCTGCTACCGGTATTGCAGGTGAATTGAATGGATGTTCGATAGGAGTGGGGTATACACTTCCGTTTAAATTCTTTGCGGCACCCGGTGTTGATGGAATAAAGCTTTCCAAGGCTTTGAATAGTCTGAATATTCCCGGGGTAAAATTCCGTCCTGTGGCATTTCGCCCTTATTTTAGCAAATTTGCGGGAACGGGATTGTCCGGTGTGGAAGTGTATATTACCGATCCGATTTCAGCAGAGTTGACTCTGATTCAATTCTATATTCTCCAGGAGGCATATCGTCTTTATCCAAAATTAAATCTTATTGAGAATGAACCTGAGTCAAGACAAAGGATGCTGGATAAAGTGACAGGAAATTCCGGTGTGAGAATCAATTTCCTGAAAAGACACAAGGTTGAAGATATTTTGCCGATATGGAATAAAGATCGCGAGGAATTTATCAAAGTCAAGAGCAAATATCACATTTATTAAAATATGCATATTAAAATATGCAAGCATCACCTCTGGGAGATAAATTTAAATAGTTTCTTAGCTTGGTACAAAAAACGGGAACCTCACTGAGAGATTCCCGTTTTTTCGCTATTGCTGCTGTTCTTGCTTCGCCTGTGCCGACGAAGAGAGTCTGCTATTATCCATTGTAGCTGACCGTTGACAGAACGGAATTCATCGCTTGCCCATTTCTCAACCTGTTCCATGGTTTCGGGATCAAGCCGAAGTGAGAAGCCTTTGTTCGTCTGTTTTGCCATCAGTCTTTTATTATTTTACTGCAATTGCATTATTGGTACAAGGTGCCTGTGTTCAGAACGGGTTGAGCAGGCTCGTCTGCACAGAGAACCACCAATAGATTGCTCACCATGGATGCCTTGCGTTCTTCATCAAGGTCAACTACGTTCTCGTTTTTGAGTTGGTCAAGCGCCATCTTTACCATACTTACGGCTCCTTCCACAATCTTTTCACGTGCCGCGATTATGGCGGATGCTTGCTGACGGCGTAACATTACGGCGGCAATTTCCGGAGCGTAGGCAAGATAGTTCAGACGGGCTTCAACCACCTCTATGCCCGCCATGGCAAGCCGCTCGTTGAGTTTGTGTTCAAGTTGCTCGTTCACCTCATGTCCGTCGCTGCGCAGAGTAATCTCGTTGCAAGTGCTGTCTTCTTCGTCATAGGCATAGCGACCGGTAACTTCCCGGAGTGCGGCATCGCTCTGAATGGCCACAAATGCATCAAGCGCCTTTGCAATACGGTCATTACCTATTTGTATCTGTGCACTTTTCTCCAGAATACCTGAGGAAGAGATGTCTCCGGAATCAACATCGAACACAGCACGGTACGTGTCTCTGACCTTCCATACAAGCACCATGCCTATCATAACTGGGTTTCCTACCTTGTCGTTAACTTTGATCGGTGCAATGTCCATGTTGCGAATACGCAGGGATATTTTCTTTCGTGTCATAAATGGATTTGCCCAGAAATAGCCTGTCCGACGAAATGTGCCGCGATATTGACCGAAGAATATCATGACAGAAGCCTGATTGGGCTGTAAAATAAAGAATCCGCATGACAGGATTATCATTGACAGTAGCCCGACAGCAGTCGCAATTGCGGCTATCCAGTATAAGTTCTTGGGAAGGATGAGGAAGAGTGCTATGATTATTGCCGGAATCAGCAACAATGTGAATGCAAGCATTCCGAATCCACTTTTGATACTGCCTGAATAGGCAATTTCTTTGTTCTGGGTATCCATAATTTATTATGTTTAGAAGTTATTGGCGCAATATATGGTAGGTGATATTATTTTGATATCATATCGATGCTAAATTAGTATAAAAATAAATAGCTGCAAAAAATTGCAGCTATTTATTTTAAAATAAGTATAAAAGATTAAAAGTACACTTACTGTCGTTTGAATTTGAATACTTGCTTAAAGCCTTATTTTACAGTATCTATGGGAAATACTTTACCGCCACCTACTTTCTTTATTTCCGGATTGCCTGCATAATATATTTTAGTGCTTCCGATTCCTCGGACATCAAGTTTTTGCGAGGCATTGCAAAAGATATCTCCGCTTCCGAGAATATGGCATTTTACTGTTTTTGAATCAAGGTTTTCACCTTGAATTGTTCCGGTGCCGAGCATTTTAAATTCCGCAATATCGCATTTCCCTGAAATTATGATGCTTCCATTACCCGTTGTTATGGCGGCATTGACTTGGTTTGACTCAACATCTCTGACAATAATCTTGCCATTGCCTATTAGCTTGACATGCAGAGACGGTACTGAGATTTTGTTCCCTATGACAGTAGTAAAGTCCGATCCATTTTCCACTTTGGTCAAGAATTGGGAATAGACCCGTATCGATGGCAGGTTAGGATTGTTCACGTCTTCGGTGTTTACCTGTATTTTCAGTTCTCCCTTGGAATTGGAGAAGATAAAAGCATCTGCAAATTCAGGTTCTCCCTCATATGTGACGTAGCCTGCCGAATCGGGAAGACACCGGTATTCCACATTTACATTGTCACTGATTTTAAGTTTGTCAAACATTCCGACATTAAGCCGGTATGAATGTTTCTGGGCATTCATGCATGGAGCGGCAAGAACGATGGAGAGTAATAGTGCAAAGATTTTCTTCATGTTTTTACAAGTTACCTGTTGATAAATATTGAAGTGATTTAAACTTTTTTCATCGTTAAGCTTCGTTAAGATTTTGAGGATATTTTCCATATTGAGAAAGGAGCAAGTCTGGGAGCCGAACTTCGGCCGGGCTATGTGACTGACGAAATATTGGAAATATACCAAAATATTAATGAAGATTAATGATGAAGAAAACATATTTTCACATCCTTTTAATTTTCGTAAAAAGTTTAAATCACTTCATTACTTAACCTAAATTATTGTGTTCAAAATATTTTTCCTGAATTTTATCAAGCATATCAAAGAGCTCACTCTCTTTGTCTGCACGCAAAAGAGCTATCCTTGACTCTCGGAAATTTGGAATCCCTTTGAAGAGGGGTGTGGCGGCAAGATGACGACGGATATGGAGTATTCCTCGGTATTCGTCTATCCTGTCAATACTTTCCCGGATCTGTCTGCGCAAAATATCGAATTTCTCAGAATCGGACAGGGGCGAGATTTCTCCGTTTGTGAGATAATCTTTTACCTCTTTGAAAATCCATGGGGCTCCAATGGCTGCCCGTCCGATCATGATGCCGTCTACGCCGAATTTGTCAAAAGCTTCTTTGGCTTGCTCTGCGGATGTAATGTCTCCGTTGCCGATAACCGGGATTTCCATTTCCGGATTACTTTTAAGTTCTCCGATAAGAGTCCAGTCGGCCTGACCCGTATACATTTGTGAACGTGTGCGGCCGTGAACGGTGAGAGCTTTTATTCCGCATTCCTGGAGCCTGAGTCCAAGTGTTGTTATAATTTTGTTTTCGCAGTCCCATCCAAGTCTGGTTTTTACTGTGACCGGAATAGATACGGCACTAACAACCCTGCGTGTTATGTCAAGTAGTTTGGGGATGTCGCGTAGCATCCCCGCACCCGCACCTTTGGAGGCAACCTTTTTTACGGGGCAGCCGAAGTTGATATCAAGTATGTCCGGTTCGGCCTGTTCCACAATCTTTGCGGCTTCCACCATCGCTTCCGGGTCTCGTCCATAAATCTGGATGGCGACTGGTCGTTCCTGCTCATTTATATGGAGCTTACGTGTGGTGGACTGGATATCGCGTATGAGAGCTTCGGCAGAGACAAACTCGGTATATACGGACGCAGCTCCCATCTCTCGACATATCAGACGGAAAGATGGATCTGTCACATCCTCCATGGGTGCTAACGAAACCGGCCGTTCTCCTAAATCGACATTTCCTATAACCATAGACTCTTTCTTGTGGACATATATCGTTTATTTTTATTACTTACTGAATACTCAGACAATTAAGAGGATTAGAGGCCAGAAGCTCGGCTGCCTGACGCAGATCCTCGGGTTGTAGTGAACGAATACGCTCAGCGGTGTAATCGATATCGTGCACTTCATTATAGTAAAGCAGACTTTTTGCCATAGACATGGCCCGGCTTTCGCGGTGTTCGCCTCCTACTGTCAGCTGCCCGCAATACTGGTCTCTTACTTGTGCGAATTTCTTGTCTGTCATACGGTTCTGTGCAAGCCTGTCGATCTCGGAACATATCAACTTTTTGCATCTTTTTACAGACTTTGGATCTGTGCCGAAATATATTAGCATCACCCCGGTATCGCTCATTAAGGCGATATTGCTTTCAACGGTATATACAAGACCACGACGGTCTCGCAGTTCCATATTCAGACGGGAGTTCATACAAGGACCTCCCAGGTAGTTGTTCAGAAGGAACATGGCGTGTCGTCGCGGATCTTCGCGGCTGAATAGAGTGCATCCCATAATACAGTTGGCCTGATAGTTCCCTTTGTCGACAACATCATCGAAAAAAGCGGCTCCGGCTGGTGCGGTTCTATTGTTATTTACTCCCGAAGACGGGATGTCACAGAAATATCGCTTTATTTTGCGAAGATTAACATCCGGATCTCCCGGATCGTCGCAATACAGAACTATGTTTTCAGCAAAATATTTTGTGCGGACAAAGTCGCGCGCATTTTCAGAAGATAACGCCCGCACACTTTCTTCTGTCCCCAAAATGTTGTGAGCCAATGCAGAACCGGCATATATGCGCTCTTCAAACTCATCGAAAACAAGATCGGATGGACTGTCACGGTAGCTGTGAATCTCCTCTATGATAACCTCTTTTTCTCTTTCTACTTCAAGAGACGGGAACTGAGCATGTTTTATAAGGTCTGCTATAAGTTCGAACGACCGGTCTGCATATCCGGCAGGAGCGTTGGTGTAAATCATGGTCTCCTCTTTTGTCGTATATGCATTTAATTCGCCTCCGATCGATTCCATACGGTTGGATATATGCCAGCTTTTGCGCCCAAGTGTTCCCTTGAAGATTGTATGTTCCACAAAATGTGCAAGCCCCTGCAGTCCGTTTCCTTCATCGCGGCTACCGGCATTTACAAGTGCTCCTATGTAGGACACTTTTGAATCAGACTGATGGATAACAACTCTGAGTCCGTTTTCAAGTGTGTGTATGTTGTATGTGTTTCCCGATTTTAACATGGCTACAAATTTAGCAAATTTTGAGGAGAAAAATGATTATAAAAAAGGAATTGATTTTGCTAATTAGTAAAAATAAATTATCTTTGCGTGTTCAAAAACAATAGAAAACATTAATACCAACATAATGGCAGAGAATAAAAACGAACAACAAGCGGAATCAGCCGTTGAAAAATTGAATGAAAATCTCACCTCCGCAAGCGAAAAGATTGCCAATAACCAGAAGGTTATTTATATAGTTGTAGCTTGTGTGGCTGTAGTGGCTGCATTGATAATGAGCTATGTATTCCTATATCGCAATCCTCGCGCAAACCGCGCGTTTGAGGCATATAATCAGGTTGAGATCAGCGCAGCGGGTAATGACTCGGTTGCTGCAGCGGAATATAAGAAAGTTGCCGACAAACATTCAGGCACGAACGCCGGTAAACTTGCATATCTGAGCGCGGCTGAATCTTATTATGAGCTTGGTAAATATAAGGAAGCGTTAGAGTGCCTTGACAATTTCTCGACTTCTGAGGCAGTGCTTGCTTCCAATGCATTGATATTGAAAGGAGATTGTTATGTGAATCTCAAAAAATACAACGAGGCCATAGATTGTTATCGCAAGGCTGTTGACAAAGCTGGTAGAAACGAGCAGATTGTCCCTCGCGTGCTTTTGAAAGAGGCTAACATCTATGACGAACAGAAGAAATATGACAAAGCACTGGAGTGCTATGAGTCTATTTCCAAAGAGTATCCGACATTCCAGCTTGGTAGCGGTGTGACTGTGGATGCTTATATAGAGCGCGAGAAGGCTCGTCTTGGAAAATAATCCGGATGTGTCCTGTCGGCAAATTTATTATTTGAACATTTCCATAAAATAATAAAACATTTGCTTATTTTATGAAAAGGGGTTTTGACTTTCGAGCTAAAACCCTTTTCTTGTCGGTATAAGGAAACTCAGGATTTGCAATCAGTAATCTTTGCGCAGACGACGGAGACGGTTTAGAATCTCCCGATTGAAATATTTTAATGGGGTGAGGAACGGATGTACGGGATGGGGTTCTCCTGTTGTGAAAATTTTTAATTGGTGGTGGTGACAGAAAAGTTTTATCTCCTCCCCCATATCCATAGGATCCCCGTCAAGGTGCACCGGACCTTCTTCAAGACGGCGAATTGTCGCCTCTTTTACTTTCATAGTCTGGATAATCATGTTGTTGCGTATCATGCCTGTCAGAAGATCCACCCCCATTATGGCCTGTGTGAACGGAGTGCCGGCGTGTACTATGGTCAAATCCATAAGACCGTCTTTGATTGAAGCCTCGGGTGCAATGAACGCATTATTGCCATATTGCGATGCATTGCAAGCAGCAACGATAAATGCGCGGAATCTGATTCTTTTGCCGTTGGCCTCAAGAAGATATTCTGAAGGCTCGAATTTAAGGTATTCCTGCAGTGCGCTTCGTATATAAGTAGCGAGCCCACGATGTTTTGATTTTGAGAAACTTTTGCTTACTGCCGCATCAAAACCGAGGCCGAAGGTGCAGAAAAACGGGTGGCCGTTGGCATCGCAATAATCGCAGTCAACAATATTCCTTTTTGAGATGACATTGAGTGCATCGGAGATATCGGTAGAAATATTAAGGTGTCTTGCCAGTCCGTTTCCCGAACCCAAGGGCAGGATCCCCAGCGCAGTATTGCTTCCGATGAGTCCGGATGCTACCTCATTTACTGTCCCGTCTCCTCCGGCGGCTATTGCCCCCAGATATCCCTTTTGGGCGGCAATACCGGCATATTCGCGGGCATCGCCCGGCCTTTCAGTATAGAGAACCTCTACTTTTATGTCGGCACGTCTAAGTTTGTGGATAGTGCGCTCTGCCAATCCTTGTTTGTCGGTTGTGCCTGAAATCGGATTAACGATAAGAAGGCATTTTTCCATATAATGTATTATCTTTGCATTTCAAACATAATGTAGTCTGCAAAATTATAAAAGAAATTTGATGTTTAGAAATAGATTTTCAGAATGGCCTCCGGTCACTAAAAACCTTATCATAATAAATGTGTTGATATGGTTGGTTGAAATCATACTTCCCGGCTTTGCCGAAAACGGGCTGATGCGTTATTGTGCATTGCATTTTGTAGCATCTGATACCTTTAATCCCATCCAGCTTTTCACATATATGTTTTTGCATGACAACAATAGTTTCATGCATGTTTTCTTCAATATGTTTTCCCTTTATATGTTCGGTCTTATACTTGAACGTGTCTGGGGGTCAAAAAGATTTTTGGTATATTATCTCATATGTGGAGTCGGCGCCGCGGTGGTTCAGGAGCTTGTATGGTGGTTTACATGGGAACACGATTATATCGCAGGTATAGCCAAACTTAACGGAATGACCTACGAAACAATGAATAACATTGTTCAGCAGTCTATTGCTTCGGGAAGCACACAGTTTCTTGATGGCATGGCTATGATGAAAAACCAGATACTTACCATTGGTGCCTCCGGAGCGGTATTCGGTGTGCTGCTTGCTTTTGCGTTTGTGTTCCCCAATATGCCGCTTTACCTGTTCTTTATACCTGTGCCGATTAAGGCAAAGTATATGGTGGCAGGTTATGCGGTGATAGAATTCTTCCTTGGGGTGGGGCATTCCATGGACTCCGTGGCTCATTTCGCGCATCTCGGAGGTATGATTTTTGGTCTGATTCTGTTATTGATATGGAAACGGAACGGAACACTGGGGAAATATTATTAATTCTGTGTAAAAAGTATTAGAAAATTGTTTTTACCGATAATAAATCCGATTTTGAGAATGGCGCTTAGAATAGCGTCCATAGTGTTATTTCTTCTCACAATAGCTGCAGCTTATGGAGGGAGGGTAAATCCTATGTATTTTGCGTATCCATCTTGGCTTACGCTTGCATTGCCATATCTTGCCATTGCTACTGTCGCCATTACTGTAATTTGGCTTTGTTGTGGAAAGTTTTTTACAGGTGCTCTCGGTGTGTTGACTATGATTGCGTGCTGGGAACCGGTCACGGTTGCCGTGCCTTTGCATTCACAGATCAGACCTGAGGATGATAACCGGACATTTACTCTTCTTACATATAACATTTTGCATGGTATTGATCAGATGCAGAATCGGACAGATTCAGTAGGCGCTGTGTCTCAGGAGGGTAATCCGGCAATTGAGTTTATTATTAATTCAGGAGCCGATATTGTGAATATTCAGGAGATGGTAACTCTTGATGATAGAGAGATTCCTAATCTTTCCGATTATATGGATACGATAAGAAAAATTTATCCTCATATAATAGATAATTCAGAAACGGATAGGAAAGTGTTCTCAAAGTTTCCCGTGTGCCTTGTAAAGAATACATATTGGTATAATCTTTATAAAATTAAGACCCCGTGGGGCGGTTTGAATTTGATTAATATGCATATTCCTTCTTACTCATTGAATGATGATGAAAGACAAGTGGTCAAGGAAATTATGTCAATAAAGAAATCGGAAAATGGACTCAGTGAACTGAAAGGTTCGGTAAGAGAGAAATTGAATGAGTCGTTTAAATATCGTGCAAAAGTAGTAGGAGAACTGAAGACTATGATAGAATCTACCGAGGGTCCGTTGATTGTCGCCGGAGACTTTAACGATGTCCCGGAATCATATGCCTACCGCATGGTGAGATCAACCGGACTTGAAGATGCTTATGTCCAGACTTCATTCGGACCTGCGATAACGTATAATCAACATGGATTCTTGTTTCATCTTGACCAGATATTTTATCGGCCCGATCCGTTGAGAGCCTTGTCGGTTACCAAGGGTAAACTGAAAAGTAGCGATCACTACCCGTTGATGGCAAGATTTGAATGGATGAAACAGTAAATAGAATAAACAGATAAACCAATAACAACAGCAATGAATAAATTTTTAATGATGGCGTTTGGAGCTGTGCTCCTTGCCTCTGCACCACAGATTATGGCACAAGAAAGAGAGAATCCTTTTTTGAAACCATACGATACAAAGTATGGGATTCCACCATTCGACAAAATCCAGACAGCAGATTTCCTTCCGGCAATAGAAGCTGGAATTGCAGAACAGGATGCAAATCTGTTGAAAATAACATCAAATTCAGCATCACCTACGTTTGATAATACAATTCTTCCTTTGGAGAATCTGTCTCCGATTCTTGAGAGAGTGGCTGGCGTGTTCTATCATTACGAGGAGGCTTTGTCTACTCCTGATTTTGCCGAGATTTCCGATAAGGCTATTCCGATGCTTAACGACGCTTCAAATAAGGTAAATCTCAACGATGCGCTTTTCCGTAAGATTCAGTCTGTCTACGAGAATCGTGACAAGATGAAACTTAGCCCTGTTCAAAAAAGGGTAGTGGAGAAATATTATCGTTCATTTGCAGAGCAAGGCGCGGCACTTCCTGCCGATAAGAAAGCCGAGCTGATAAAAGTTAACGATGAATTGTCAAAACTTTTCATTCAGTATAACCGCAATTTGCTCGCTGCTACCAATGCTTTCTTTGTAACCGTATATGACAAATCCGATCTTGCCGGTTTGCCACAGTCGTCAATAGCTCAGGCTGCAGACGAGGCTAAACGCCGCGGTCTTGACGGGCTTTGGGTTTTCACTCTGCATGCTCCCAGTCGTCTCCCTGTGCTTCAGTATGCGGATAACCGAGGATTGAGGGAGGCTGTCTACAAAGGCTATACAAGTCTCGCTTTTCAAGGCGCGAACAGCAACCTTGGCGTGATAAAGCAGATAGTGAAATTGCGTGCCGAGAAAGCAAAAATCATGGGATTCGACAATTTTGCCCAGATGATGACTTCAAGAGTTATGGCTAAAACTCCGGAAGCGGCATCAGATCTTTTGCTGTCGGTATTTGAACCTGCCGTGAAACGCTCACATGAGGAAGTGAAGGACATGCAGGATTATGTTGACAGAAACGGCGGAAACTTCAAAATCGCTCCGTGGGACTATTACTATTATGCAGGCAAGGTAAAGAATGAGAAGTTCAATCTTGACGAGAATGAACTTAGGCCATATTTCTCATTGGACAATGTGCTCAAAGGTTTGTTTGATACGGCTGAGAAACTTTGGGGTATAAAGATGGTGCCGATGAAGGATGCCCCTAAATATATAGATGATATGGCTGTCTATGATGTTGTCGATTCCAAAACAGGAGAGCATGTGGCAGTCTGGATGTGCGATTATTTTCCGCGTGCCACAAAACGCCAGGGAGCGTGGATGGAGCAACTGCAGAGTTGTGGTATATTCGAAGATGGCAAAACACGCAGACCTATCGTTTATAATGTTGGAAACTTTACACCACCTACATCCGAGACACCGTCGTTGCTTACTATAGATGAGGTTGAGACTACATTCCATGAATTCGGACATGCTCTTCAGGCTATATTGTCAAGAGCTCCGTACAAGTCTATTGCAGGTACCAACGTGGATCGCGATTATGTGGAGATGTGTTCTCAGATAAACGAGCACTGGGCATTCGAACCGGAGGTTCTGAAATCTTATGCAAAACATTACAAAACAGGTGAGCCGATTCCTGACGAACTTATAGAAAAGCTGAGCAAGGCTTCAAAATTCAATCAGGGATTTGCTACTACGGAGCTTGCGGGCGCAGCATTGCTCGATCTTAAATATGGCGCAACACCTGAAGTTGAGGATGTCGTGGCATTCGAGAAGAAAGTTGGAGATGAAATCGGTATGCCTGAGGAAATTACTTATCGCTACCGTTCTCCATATTTTAAACATATTTTCGGTAGTGACGGATATGCGTCAGGTTATTATACATATCTTTGGGCACAGGTGCTTGAGGCGGATGCTTGGGAGCTTTTCAAGGAAAAAGGTATATTTGACAAGAAAACAGCAGCTTCTTTCAAAAAGAATATCATGGAATCAGGCGATTCAGAAGATCCAATGGTTCTCTTCAAACGTTTCCGTGGTCACGAACCTGATGCCAAAGCTCTTTTAAGACTAAGAGGACTCTAAAATAAAATTAAGTTAACCATAAATCTGAGTTAACACTCATTTTAAAAAATTCCGGATTGTCCATATTTTTTTGGATAAATCCGGAATTTTTTTCTTACAGAATTGTAGTGATTGTAAAAATAAAGTGAATATTAAGTGAATATTTGATGAATAATTAAAAATGTTAACTAAAAAAGTTATAAAATATGTTGTAAAACATATAAAATTTTTATGAAACGTTAAAGTCGGGTTGTAACTTTGCAATACCGAAATAAGAAAAAAGCGATAGATAAACCGACATAAAGAAAGGTTGTCTGTGCTTTCAATCTTCGTTGACCTGAAAAATCATAGCAAAACGCAATTAGAGATAGAATTGATAGTAGGATATCTAATACCAGAAAAGCAATCGTTCACACCTTAGGGTGTGAACCTGGTTGAATAATACTTATAGCCTTTACAATAAGCATGCAAGCAACAGGGTAATTGATTATTATTATTTTGACCTTAATCGAAGAAGAGACAAGTTTCTATGAGAATAGGGGTTTCTCTCGCAAGCCGCGGTCTGCAAGAGCCGCGGTTTGTTGTTTTATGTAAATGCTACTTTTTATGGCTAAATTGTAAAAAATTAATATTTTTTTACGATTACTATTTGATTTTTAATGTTAAATAATTATATTTGTGCGGTTAAGCGGATAATAGTTTAATTTTAGTCCGATTAAACCAATTTCTGATAAAAGAGAGCCTTTATCATAATGGTGGATATAACTCTCTAAATAGGCAAGGATAAAATTTCAATTATTTATTAATTATATTAGTTATGAACAAGACTGATTTAGTAAACGAGATTGCAGCAAAAGCTCAACTCAACAAAGTGGCAGCAAAAGCAGCACTTGAGGCAACACTCGAATCAATTGAGCAGGCACTTGCCAATGATGATAAAGTGCAGCTTATAGGTTTCGGAACATTCTCAATCGTAGAGAAAGGCGCCCGTACAGGTATTAATCCACAGACAAAAGAGAAAATCCAGATTCCTGCACGCAAAGTTGTTAAATTTAAACCAGCTGCGGATCTTGCAAAATAAATTGCACGGATTGTAAAAAAAAGAAAGAGGGCGCATCTGATATGATTGCGCCCTCTTTCTTTATCACTTAACTTTCATTCTCACTTAACTTTCATTATCATACTTAACTTTTGTTCTCATACTTAACTTTCATTATCATCCATTTAAACGGGGCTGTATGGCGGGATTGAGAAAAAATTTGTATTTTTGCAGATAAAACATATTTATATGGAATCAATTGAATCAATTATATCTGCCGGTGTGGCCAGTGCCATAAAAGAATTGTATGGTGCTGATATTGAAGTGGCTGCAGTGAATCCGTCTGCTACAAAGAAAGAATTTGAGGGAGATCTTACGGTTGTGGTATTTCCGTATCTCAAGATTTCTAAAAAGAACCCGGAAGCAACTGCTTGTGAGATAGGGAAATATTTGGAAAAGAATGTGGAGGCTGTTGAGAAATTCAATGTGGTAAAAGGCTTCCTGAATCTTTCGATATCTCCAAAATTCTGGCAAAGCTTACTCCATTCAATAGCAGATGACAATACATTCGGATTCAAGGAGGCAACTCCTGAATCTGAGCTGGTTATGGTAGAGTATTCATCGCCGAATACCAATAAACCGCTTCATCTCGGCCATGTCCGTAATAATCTGCTCGGCTATTCACTTTCGCAAATTTTGAAGGCGAACGGTAATAAAGTTGTTAAGACAAATATCGTCAATGACAGGGGAATTCACATTTGTAAATCCATGCTTGCATGGCAAAAATGGGGGAACGGTGTAACTCCGGAGACTTCCGGCAAGAAAGGTGATCATCTGATCGGAGACTTTTATGTTGCGTTTGACAAGCATCTCAAAGAGGAGGTCAGATCTATTATGGAGAATGAGAATATCTCCGAAGATGAAGCCAAAAAGAAATCCGGGCTTATGGCTGAAGCCCAGGAGATGCTTCGTAAGTGGGAGGCAGGAGATAAAGAGGTGCGTGACTTGTGGAATATGATGAATTCCTGGGTTTATGCCGGATTCGATGAGACCTACAAGCGTCTCGGAGTGGATTTTGATAAGATTTATTATGAGTCGGACACATATCTTGAAGGAAAGGATCTTGTACTGGGTGGAATAGAAAAGGGAATAATGTATCGTAAGGATGATGGTTCCGTATGGGCTGACCTTACGGCAGATGGCCTTGATCATAAGTTGCTGTTGCGCACAGACGGTACCTCTGTATATATGACTCAGGATATAGGCACTGCCAAACTGCGTTATCAGGATTATCCAATAGACAAAATGATATATGTAGTCGGCAACGAGCAGAATTATCATTTTCAGGTGCTGTCACTTCTTCTTGACAAGCTTGGATTCAAATGGGGAAAGGATCTGACACATTTCTCTTATGGAATGGTAGAATTGCCTGAAGGAAAGATGAAGAGTAGAGAAGGCACTGTGGTGGATGCAGACGATCTGATTGATACTATGATTGCTTCTGCCGCGGAAATGGGTGCGGAAAGATTTGCGGGGATGCCAGAGGGTGAAAGCCGGGAGATCGCACGCATGGTCGGACTGGGAGCCTTGAAATATTTCCTTTTGAAGGTTGATCCCCGTAAGAATATGCTTTTCAACCCCAAAGAGTCGATTGATTTCAATGGAAACACAGGTCCATTTATACAATATACTTATGCGCGGATACAATCCGTTATAAGAAAAGCAGAGGGTTTTGACAGCACAGTGATGCCTCACAGTGAACCAAACGCCAAGGAATCCGCGTTAATACAAAAGGTGGCAGACTTCCCCGGTGTTGTGGAAGAGGCCGGTAAAACGTATTCTCCGGCGCTTATAGCGAATTATGCATATGATCTGGCGAAGGAATATAATCAGTTCTATCATGATTATTCCATTCTCAGGGAGGAAGATGTAAATAAGAAAATGTTCAGGCTGCTTCTCTCATATGTAGTAGGACGCACATTGAAGGGTGCCATGTCTTTGCTTGGAATCGAGATGCCCGATAGGATGTAAAAATTGAAAATTAAAGCAATAAAGTAATAAAACCGGTAAAACTGTAAGGCAATAAACATTAAAGCAATTAAACAATTAAACGATTACTTGACAAAAGAATCAAAGAATAAAACAAATAAAGAATAAATTATGGATTTTAATAATTCACATAGTACACCTCCTCCATTTTATGGTGTACATGAGGTGGCCGCACAGGTAAATGCAGTAATGAAACGTGTTTATGTGCGCATGTTCATAGGTTTGCTGATATCCGCTTTTTGTGCGATGGGTGTTGCATCGTCTGAGACAGCGTTGTATTTTATAGTAGGTAACAGGATAGTATTCTGGGGAATAGCAATTGCAATGATAGCCATGGCTTGGACTATTCCTGCAAGACTGCAGAAAATGTCATCGGGAACAGTATTGCTGCTCTTTATGGTATATTCGGCTTTGATGGGATTATTCCTTGCTCCGATCTTTGTAATATACAGATTGGGTACAATTGTATATACATTCTTTATTACTGCCGGAATGTTTGGTGCAATGTCTGTATACGGATATTTTACTAAAAGCGATTTATCCAAAATGGGTTCCATCCTTGTGATGGCTCTTTTTGGATTGATTATCGCAAGTGTCGTTAATATTTTCTGGGCAAACAGTACTATGGAATGGATCATATCCATTGCCGGAGTGTTGATTTTCTGCGGACTTACGGCATGGGATACGCAATCAGTAAGAAAGATCGCATCTTATAATGTTGATCCGTCAATGGCAGATAAACTCGCGACAATGGGAGCGATGAATCTCTATCTTGATTTTATAAACCTCTTCTTGTTCCTGCTCCGTTTTGTCGGAGGTGGAAATCGTGACTGATAATAATTAAATGGATCAGAAAGAACTTAAGGAAAAAATCCTTGCAGAGATTGAAGATTTCATAGCGTCCGAAGAAAGTTTTGGTGACACAGCGATGCTGAGCATAATCCCTTCAACCGGGGATGTGTCTATAGTCGATGGTGAGGAATTGACTGAAGAGGAAATGGAAAATTCAGGAACAGATTATTACGATGTTATGGATTTTCTCGAAATGGATCAGGAGCATGGCACATGGCATCCGGATATGGAGGCAGTAGCCGAGGTAGCGAAAGAATATTAAGGCTTAATAATTACGTCTAAGTTAATAGGGTGTATCAAAATTAATGTTTTGATACATCCATTTTTTATTATGATATATTAATGGCGATGTTGCAGAAAGCGCGACTTGGGGACAAGTCGCAATCCTTAACACCGTCGGGTGCGGCCAGAGGTTTGTTAAATGTTAAATGGGGTGAAAATTAGTATAGGTGAACATTTTGTGTTATATTTACAATCCAAACATTTATTAATAACAATAATAACTTAAAGTCTATGAAGAAAATTTACTCAATGATGGCGATTGCTGCATTATGCATGCCTGCAACCGCAAAGACATTTGAACAGAATGCAGTGGATCTTACTAACCGTATCGTAGCTTCAACTACAGATACGCGACCCAAAGATGACAGTTGGCTTGTGGCTATGTACGTGGAGGGAGGATATAAATACACCAAAGTGGAAATGGTAAACAGTGTTAAGACTTTTGTCCAGCACGGTGATTTTGTTACCTACGACGAATCGAAAAAACAGGATACAGATCAGGGAACTACCAACAAAAAATTAAAAGCAATCTTTTCTAATAAATTGTGTGACGGCATTAAATTGGATAACATTGCCATGGTAAATGCTATCGGAGAAATAACCGTACCTTCAAAAATCTATGTAGACGGAGTTTTGACAGAAGATGGTGCAAAAGGAGGAGATCTTGTTTTTCGTTATGGTTTTGGAACAGACGTTCGAGCAGGACTCAAAGCTACTGAAATAAATCTGAACGACATGGACGGTTTTGAGGTAGGTGTAGAACTTCCTAACAATAATGAAGTTGAAGTTACTTTTACCACATCTCTTCAGGATATCTTTGATGGTCTCGGCTCTATCGGCCATGTTGCTTATTATAAAATGGGCAACGCTGTAGCAGGCAGTTCGTCGGATGCACGCAAAACCAAACTCACCAATGTAGGCGAACTTCAGGGTGATAAAGATTTTCTTTCATACATCGCAGAAGGTAAAGAAGCTGATTGGTATCACTTGCCGGTAAAATGGCTTGATGTAATCGTCCGTAATGTGAAACCCGGTGATACAGTGGGTATCTATAGTCTTAAGAGTTCAGAGAAGAGTTCTTCTGTTGCAACTTTAGAGGCAGAAAACGAGAATGCGCCTATTGAATATTTCAACATGCAGGGTGTGCGTGTTTCAAATCCCGAAAACGGAATTTATATCCGTCGTCAGGGCAGCAAGGTTTCAAAGGTAGTTGTAAAATGATGAGATAGATAAATAATACAAAACAGCAGGGGACGTGCCGAATCGACACGTCCCCTGTTGTTTTGTATTAAGGTTGTGTGACCCGGCTACGGGAGGGGTCAATCTGTGTGACGATAGGTACCCGGTGTCATCCCCGTGCTTTTCCGGAAAAATTTGGCGAAAAAAGAGGGATTGGGAAAGTTGAGATCCTCGCTTATCTGATAGACAGTCATGTCGCTTGATTTCAAAAGGACTTTTGCCTCAAGCACTACATAATCCTTTATCCATTGGCTCGCTGTCTTCCCACTGACCGTCTTTACGATACGCGACAGGTGTTCCGGTGTTATGTGGATTTGAGTTGCATAGTGTCTAACGTCACGGTGTTGTCTGTATTGCTCCTTGACCTTACGGGTGAATTCATTGAAGATCATTGTGTCTCTTCGAGCGTATATCTTTTCTGCGGGGCCTTTTGTTTTCAGACGCTCTTCCTCCACAATGTCTGAAAGATACATCAACAGTATTCTCGCATACGAATGAGTAATTTCCTTTTTGTAGCTGTGGGAGTCCTCGCAGATCGCAGATCTAAGTTGTTTGTATACATCAGTGATCCGTTTAAGTGCGTTAACTGAGGGGGAATAGAGGACTGTATCATGGCTGATGCCTATATTCTCAATACCACGGATGCCGATTGTCAGTTCATTTGCAATCGCAATCATTATTATTCTGGCAGATCCTCCTTTCTCGTTGAACTCTACTATCTGATCTTGGCGGAAGAAAGCTATTTCACCGGGCAAGAGGCTTACAGGTCTTGATGAGTTCAGCATATAGTGGAGTTCACCGTCGGTGCAGACGACAAGTATATCGAGTTTGAGCTTGACAAGCATCTTGACAAAGGGGGGTGGACCAACGAGATTGAATTCCTGCGGATCCAGATTGTCGAATACAAGCACTCCGTCGGCATGGATTGTGTTAAAGCCGATGCACAGGAGTCTCTCTACGTCAAGGGGAGTGTACGTATAGGAAGGCAGATGCTTCATACAGATATTTTTTAATTTGGACCATAAAATTAATAATATATACGTATTATGTCGCAAAAAATATCAATAATAGAACATTTTTTACCGAGATGGGATAATGCTAAACGATACAAAATGCGCTAATTTTGTATCATAATTTAAACAGTAGAAATCCATAAGGTAAATAAGAAATGTCTGTAAAATCGAGACTCATGGCCTTGGGACTTGTGTCCCTTGGCCTTTACGGATGCGGCAGTGAGAATGCCTCACAAAAAAGTGAACCGATACGTTCGGTCTATGTCACAATACCCCAGACAGAATCTTCAACTGCTGTCAGGACGTTCACTTCGGCGGTGGAGGAGGGAAAAAGTGTCAATGCAAGTTTCAAGACCGGTGGTCAGATAAAAAGGCTTTCATTTAAGGAAGGCGACCGGGTGTTTAAAGGAGCTGTGCTTGGTGTGCTGGATGATGTCGACTACAAGCTGCAGTTTCAGCAGGTGCAGACACAATATGACCAGCTTGCTTCTGAACTTTCGCGTCTGGAGGAGATGTATCGACGCAACAACATCGCTCCGAACGACTATGAAAAAGCCAAGGCCGGCTTAGAGCAGCTAAAGGCTCAGCTCGATCTGGTGAAGCGTCAGCTCGCATATACCCGTCTTGAAGCTCCTGCATCAGGCTATATAGTAGAGAGGTATATGGAGGAAGGAGAGATGACCGGTGCAGGGACACCTGTCTATAAGATTCTTGACAACAGTAGTCTTGAAACTTCTGTATCGCTTCCTGCCTCCGTATATGCCATGAGAGGGGAGATTGCTTCATGTGTTGGAAAGTCTATGGCAACGGGGGATAGAGAAATTCCTCTCGAGATTATAAACTATGTTCCAGACGGAGACAACAATGCCCTCTTTCGTCTTCGGCTGAGGATTCCAACGGAATATCGTAACCGTTTGCTTCCGGGAATGAACATGACAGTATCTATCCGTTTCAACAAAGAAGTGGGCTTTGCTTCTGCTATCATTCCCTCAAGGGCAGTTTTTGAGAAAAACGGCAAGGAATATGTTTGGGTTGTAAACCGGAAGGATTCTTCGGTAAGGTTAAAGGAAGTGAAAAGGGTTGGCATGCATAGAGGGGATAAAAGTGAGGTGCTCGGTCTTGATGGATCGGAGGAGATAGTGGCCGCCGGCGTACATCATATATCTGCCGGCGAGAAAGTCTCTGTTGCCGGAGACATCGCATTCATTAAGAAGGAGGGTTGTCATGACTAAGATAGTAAGGTTTTTCATGAACCGACGCACCCTTTTCTGGTCTGCGATGGTCATTATCCTTTTGTCCGGTGTTCTTTTCTTCATGCGAATGCCAAAGCTGGAGGATCCTGCTGTAGTGGTGAAACAAGCATCTGTAGTTGTAGTGTTTCCAGGTGCTGATGCGGAGACCATAGAGCGGGATGTCGTGGAGAAGCTTGAAGATCAGCTGCGTACGTTGCCCGATGTGAGGAAAATTACGACGGATGTGAGACCGGGACAGGCACTGATTGGCGTGGAGTTCGATCTCGATGTTCCAAAGGATGAGATTGAGCAGTATTTTGATCAGATGCGGCGGAAGGTAGGGGATGTGAATGGTTCTTTGCCTCAGGGATGCATGGAGCCCATTGTGATAGATGACATGATGGATGTCTGCGGTATTTTCTATGCCCTTTCGGGAGACGGGTATGATACCGGAGAACTTGAGGTCTTTGCCAAGCGGTTACGTAGAGAGATCATGTCTGTCAAGGGTGTGAAGCGTGTCAATATCGGAGGTGTGCAGCGTGAGGTCATAGACATAGTTTTCACGCCTGACCAGCTCAGACGCAATGGCATGCTTCCCATGCTCGTGGCGCAGGCTCTTCAGTCGTCAACAGCCGTCATAAACGCCGGAAAGGTCAATAACGGTCAAGATCGACTTGCGGTAGATGTTGCTGAAGGTGCTGTGACTCCTGAGGAGATTGCAGATGTCCTGATTGCTGTTCCAGGACGTGGAAAGGTGCGCATAGGAGACATTGCGGAAGTGTCACGTCATGAGGTCAGACCCTCTTCCGGCAGTTTCTTCATCGGCCAGGAAACAGGCGTTACTATAATGGCGGCGCTTGAGAAGAGTGCTGTGGTTCCGACAGTAGGTGCAGAGGTTGACCGCAGGATAGCGGATACTGTTGCGGAACTTCCAGTTGGCATGACCCTTACGAAAGTTTTTTTTCAGCCAGAAAGGGTTGAGACTGCCATATCATCTTTCATGATAAATCTCCTTGAGTCTGTTTTGATAGTTTTTGTGGTTATCCTTCTCGCGATGGGATGGAAGGCCGGAGTCATCATCGGTTTCGGACTTGTGCTGACGGTAGCCCTCTCGTTTCCCCTCCTCTCTCTGCTCGGCACAACTCTACAGCGTATATCCCTCGGTGCATTCATCGTTGCGATGGGTATGCTTGTTGACAACGCTGTTGTAATAATGGATGGCATACTCAATGACCGGAAGCGTGGTTTGAGCCGTGACCGTTATCTATACGATACGGGCCGTAAGACAGCGCTTCCTCTTTTGGGTGCAACAATCATAGCGGCGGCTACCTTCCTTCCGATCTATCTTACTCCAGGTACTGTCGGTGAGTTTGCCGGGGATCTGTTTCTCGTTATCTGTGTCAGTCTGCTCGTAAGCTGGGTACTGGCTCTTGTCCAGGTTCCGGTCTGTTCTGATCAATGGCTTAGTCCTCAGATTGCTTCTTCGGGGAAAGTGAAGGAACTCAGTCTCAATCCCCTTCAGAAGGCCGTGAAGAAGGTAGTGGTGATTCTCATTGACCATAAATGGCTTTCTGTCTCCATAGCCGTGGTTGTGCTTTGTGTCTCCGGCTGGGCCATGACACTTGTGAAGAATGTGTTTTTTCCTGATTTCGATTATGATCAGTTTGTAGTTGAATGCACGTTTCCCGCTGAAAGCAATCCGGATGACTTGCGTAGTAGGATGCTGATGCTATCTGACAGCATACAGGCGGAGGACGGTGTCGAATCAGTGGCGGTAAGTATGGGTGGAGCTCCGGGAATGTACTGTCTTGTTCGCCCGATGCCTAAGGGGGGAGACGAGTATGCCGAGTTCATCATCGACTGCAAGGACTTCAAGACGGTACAGCGTCTTTCTTCCGAACTTATTTCCCGTCTACGTACTATGGTTCCTGACGCTTATATCCGGGCGAGGAGATACAATCTGTCGGTCTCCTCCTCCCACACAGTCGAGGTGGAGTTCTCCGGCCCGGATTCTGATACACTACGGATGCTGAGTGCCAAAGCTGAAGCCATCATGAGAAGTTGCAGGTATGTCGATCCACTCTCCGTTCAGAACAACTGGCTTGGTCGCAGGCGCACTGTAGCAGTAGATTACTCACCGACACTTGCAGCGGCAGCCGGGGTTAACCGGTCTGATGTCGGAAATGCCCTTCAAGCCGCTACCGATGGCTATGCAATAGGAGTTGTCAACGACGGAGATAGGGTGGTACCTATATATATGACGGTTCGTGATGGTGAGGGGAGCCGTATCGAAGACCTTGCTACCCTTCCCGTCTGGAGCATGGTCAACGTCAATGTGTCAGATGACGACATTTCCCAGCTTATGGGTGGAACCACCACCACATCCGATCTTACGTCATCCATGTTTACCACGACATTGTTGGGTGCCTGCGTCGACAGTTTGAGTTCTTCATGGAGCGAAGGAATGATACATAGGTTAAATGGTGTGAGGGTGATCGAGGCCGAATGCGATCCCGACATCACAAATCCTGATGCCACACCGGCGAAGATACTTGCAGAGATAAGTCCTGAGATTGATGCGATTCCACTTCCGAAAGGGTACACCATGAGGTATGTTGGAGAGGGAGAGACTTCGGGAGAAGCCATAGGGCAGATTGCAGCTATTTCACCATTAATGCTTGCGATCATCATCATCGTGTTGCTGCTGCTCTTCAATGACTGGCGTAAGCTCGCCGTTATCCTGCTTTGCTTTCCGTTTGTTATCTGCGGCATTGTTCCAGCCCTAATGATCACAGACACACCTTTTACCTTCCTTGCTATCTTGGGGCTGATGGGTCTTATGGGCATGACGATAAAGAACGCTATTGTACTCGTTGACGAGATTGTCCGGCTTACGGGTGAAGAGAGGATGGAGCTTTATCCTGCTATTGTAAAGGCTACTACTTCCCGAGTGATGCCGGTCTTTTTAGCTTCATTCACTACGATTGCCGGCATGATTCCGCTGATTTCCGATCCGATGTATGGTTCACTGGCCGTAACCATCATCGGCGGTCTGCTGGTAGGCACTGTCGCCACATTGCTTCTTCTTCCAACCCTTTACTCAGTTTTCTTTAAAGTGAAACGGATATGAAACGATTGATAATTAACTTTAGTCTCCTCTCTGCTTCCGTGTGTTCGTCAGCGATGAACCTCACGCTTCAGGAGTGCCGCGACATGGCTTTGGCTACGGATGAAAGGATAAAGATAGCTCAGAACGGAGTCTTGGGTGCAGTCCTTGATTGTGGAATGGCCCGTACACAATACCTTCCTAAACTCTCAGGAAGCGCAAATGCTTTTTACATGGCTCCGGATACAGAGATGGGTGAGTCGATGAAAATGCAGATCCGTGGAGCATATATGGCAGGAATCAGCTTGACGCAGCCGATATATGCCGGAGGGAAGATAGTGGCGGGTAACCGTATGGCCGCAGTAGGAAAGAAGATATCTGAGGAACAGCTTCGGGCATCAAGAATGGATGTGATAGCAGAGTCCGAGAAGTCTTATTGGACTTATGTCGCGGTTCTCTCTAAAGTAGAGATGACTCAGTCTTATCTCAATATGCTTGATTCGGTCTACGCACTGACCAATGATGCTGTTGAGGTTGGACTGCAGTCAGCCAACACTTTGCTTCGTGTCAATACACGTCGCAGCGAACTGGTTTATCGTCTCAATCAGGCGAAAGCCGGGGCAGACGTATGTCGTCTCGCCCTTTGCCGCCTTATCGGACTGGCGGATTCTGTTTCGATTGTGCCTGTGGAGACGGTTAATGGAATACCTCGGTTGCCCGGTATGATGACAGATATCGAGAACCGGCCGGAAACACGAATACTCACGCATATGGTCGATCTTAGGAAACATGAGGTGTCGCTTACCCGAGGCGATTTTCTCCCTACAGTAGGAGTCCAGCTTGGGTGGAATGCCTACGGAAACATGAAGATGAAGGGGTGGGCACAGGATATGGAGGGGAATCCTATGCCATATACATCAACGATCTCCAATAATGGTTTCATGGGCATTATCGCTGTGGAGGTGCCGCTTTTCCATTGGGGAGAGGGGATAAAAAAGGTAAGAAAGGCTAAGCTGGAAGTTGAGAACGCTCGCCTGACGCTCGAACGCAATCGTCGCCTGATGGAACTCGAGTCGCGTCAGGCCTACAGTAATCTTGAGGTAGGAGTGGAGTTGATCAAATCAGCAGAAATCGCAATGTCTGAGGCGGAAGACAATCTCAGGATGATGAAGGAGCAGTATGAGGTTGGACTAATTACGCTGACTGATCTTCTGGAAGCCCAGTCGCAGTGGCACACCTCATATTCGAATCTGATTGAGGCCCGGACTCAGCTCCGCATCAACCAGGTGGATTACCTCCGCGCAATAGGGGAGCTTGATTAAGCGACAGACAGAACCAATTATGAAAAATGGAGCTACCTAACATCAGAGTCAGGTCGCTCCATTTTTCATAATTAGTTGTAGGTTATGCCTGGTTGGGGCGGCGAGGACCGCGGTCGCCGTCTCTGTGTGGACGACGGTCACCATTTTCGCGACGTGGGCCACGATCTCCCTCACGACGTGGACGGTCACCATTTTCGCGACGCGGACGAGCCTCACGCTCTACATATCCTTCCGGTTTTGGGGTCAGCGCACGCATTGAAAGACGGAACTTGCCGGTCTTCTTGTCAATCTCTAAGAGTTTAACTTTTACCTGGTCTCCTTCTTTCAGACCGCTTGCTTCCATTGAATCGAGACGATCCCAAGAGATCTCGGATATATGAAGAAGTCCATCGCGTCCGGGCATAAATTCAACGAATGCACCGAAATCAAGAATAGAACGGACTTTCCCTTCATATGTTTCACCCTCTTCGGGGATGGCAACAATCGCTTTGATTTTGGCAACAGCTGAATCAATGCTTTCTTTGTCTTTGGAAGCAATCTCTACTCTTCCGATGCCTTTCTCGTCATCTTCGTCAATAGATATGATAGCACCCGTCTCTTCCTGGATTCCTTGGATAATCTTACCCTGAGGTCCTATTACCGCACCGATCATCTCTTTAGGGATTTCAAGTGTGACAAGACGCGGAACATGCGGTTTGTAATCTTCGCGAGGAGCCGGGATTGTCTCGTTGATTATGTTGAGAATGTGCAGACGTCCCTGTTTTGCCTGCTCCAGAGCTTTGGAGAGGATTTCATAGCTTAGTCCGTCGCATTTGATATCCATCTGTGTGGCAGTAATACCTTTTGTAGTACCGGTTACTTTGAAGTCCATGTCTCCGAGATGGTCCTCGTCACCGAGGATATCGGAAAGGACAGCATATTTCACAGCGCCTTCATCTGAGATGAGACCCATTGCGACACCGGCCACAGGGCGCTTCATCTTTACACCTGCATCGAGGAGGGCAAGTGTGCCGCCGCATACAGTTGCCATAGAAGAAGATCCGTTTGATTCAAGAATGTCTGAAACGATTCGGCAAGTGTAAGGGAAGTCTTCGGGGAACATTCTCTTCAAAGCTCGGTGTGCCAGATTTCCGTGTCCTACCTCACGACGGCCGACACCGCGTTGTGCGCGTGCTTCTCCTGTGGAGAAAGGCGGGAAATTATAATGAAGAAGGAAACGCTCCTTGCTCTGGTTGAGAACATCGTCTACAATCTTTTCGTCAAGGCTTGTGCCCAGAGTACATGTAACCAAAGCTTGTGTCTCGCCACGAGTAAATATTGCGGCACCGTGAGGCCCCGGGAGATAATCTATCTCAGTCCATATCGGGCGAATGTCAGTGGTTTTACGTCCGTCAAGACGAATACCTTCGTCGAGTACGCAACGGCGCATAGCCTCTTTTTCCACATCGTGGTAGTAGCGCTTAACCATAGCTATGCGCTGATCCTCGTTATATTTTTCAAGCTGCTCCTCTGTCATTGGGGGAAGGCTTGCTATATATTCGTCGCAGATAGCGGCGAATGAATCGTTGCGCCAATGTTTGTCGGCTGAGCCTGTGCGTGCTATTGCATAAGCCTTGTCATAGCATTTGGCATGAACATCGGCTTTAAGATCATCGTCGTTTATTTCGTGATTGTATTCACGTTTGATCTCCTTGCCAGCTTCCTTCATCATTTCTTTTTGAGCGAGGCAATGTTTCTTGATCTCTTCGTGAGCAACCTTGAGAGCTTCGAGAAGTTCATCTTCAGAAACTTCATCCATTTCGCCCTCAACCATCATGATGTTTTCGTAAGTAGCACCGACCATGAGTTCGATATCGGCTTTCTCAATCTGTTTGAATGTAGGATTGATCACCCACTCTCCATCTACGCGGGCTACGCGTACTTCAGATATAGGACCGTTGAAAGGTATGTCGCTGAGTGTAAGAGCGGCGGAAGCTGCGATTCCTGCAAGAGCGTCAGGAGCATCATCTGCATCTGCCGAGTAAAGGGTTACGTTGACAAAAGTCTCAGCGTGATAATTGTCGGGGAATAGAGGACGGAGCACACGATCCACAAGACGGGATGTGAGGATCTCATAATCGCTTGAGCGACCTTCTCTCTTGAGGAAACCTCCCGGATAACGTCCGATAGAGGCATATTTCTCTTTGTATTCGACTGTAAGGGGCATGAAATCCACACCCTCGCCGGCCTCTTTGGCCGAACAAACGGTGGCAAGCAGCATTGTATTGCCCATGCGCACCTCTACCGCGCCATCAGCCTGCTTGGCAAGCTTTCCTGTCTCAATGGTGATTTCTCGCCCGTCAGGAAGCTGGATGGTCTTCTTAATCGGTTGTAACATAAATTCTTTATTCTTATTCTTCTCGTTATTATCTTGTTTGGGCGCACGGACATGTTGTGTGCCGTATTATGCGCGAAAAGATGAAGCAATACTGTTTTGATTGCCTCAACCTCCTAAGTTTTCACAAAGTTACTAATTTAATTCCAATAAAATGGGAAATCTTCGTATATTTGACTCACAAAATTTGCTTTGCCACCGCGAACCGTGCTTCGCCCGACATTCGCTATTGTGTATCGTCGAATATTCTTCGTATATTTGACTCACAAAATTTGCTTTGCCACCGCGAACCGTGCTTCGCCCGACATTCGCTATTGTGTATCGTCGAATATTCTTTGTATATTTGCATTTAAATAATTAAACTATTGTTTAGACAGCTTATGAAACTTGGATCAATTTTCAATAAATTATTTTTAGCGGTGTTTTCATCCGCAGTGCTTATTTCATGTTCCGGTGAACCTGAATTCAAGGTTTCCGGTGAGATAGACGGGGCGGACAACCAGTCGCTCATTCTTGCAAAATCCGACTTCCACGGGCGTTGGATTGCTGTGGATTCCACCCGTACCAATGCGTCGGGTAAGTTTACGATAAAATCTTCTGCGCCGGCATCCGCAGAGATTTATCGTCTTTCATTAGGTGATAAATTTATATATTTTCCTATTGATTCTACCGAGAACATAATAATAAATTCATCTGCAAAAAGTTTTGGAACAGATTTTACAGTAGAGGGTTCCGAGACCGCAGCCAACATGGCTGCTTTTGAAAAGGAGCTGCAGAAACTCGACACAAAAGATCCGGAGAAAGTAAAACAGTTCAAAAGAGATGTATTCAACAAATATCTTAAAGAGTCACGTGGATCCATTATCGGGTATTATGTGCTGACAAAGATAGTTGACGGGAAAGCTCTTTATGATGCTGCCGACCGTACGGATGCGAGGTATTATGCGGCGGTAGCCACGTCTTTCGATCAGTTCCGCCCCGATGACCCACATGCCGGAATGTTGCGTGAAATCAGTATAGAGGCAATGAAACGCCATAATACAGATTCCGGAAAGAAACGGGTAATAGAAGCGGAGGAAGTAGCGCTCATAGATATAGATCTGCAGAATGAAAACGGGAAAAATGTGAAACTGTCTGATGTCGCAGGAAAAGGGAAACCGGTTGTGGTAATTTTTTCGATGATGACAGCAGAGGATTCTCCGGCACTTAATATTGCTTTGTCGGAACTTTATAACAGTAAGGGAGGAGCAGTGGATTTTTATCATGTTTCCTTCGATGCCGATCAGTATGCATGGCGTGATGCAGCCCGTAATTTGAAATGGACCACAGTTATAGATCCTGCGGGACAGACTTCAAATGTGATACGTCAGTACAATGTCGGGGTATTGCCTACGTTCTTTATTTATAATGCATCGGGTTCTTTAACTGATCGCGCGCAGACTATCCCTGAGCTTAAATCCAAACTTTAAGAAACACTCTCTTAATTTATCACGAAAATAAATTTAAACAGTTTCTGATGGATTGGAAAGATATGCTTTCGCAGATACGACAGGATCTGCCCGAAGGCGAAGAAAACGTTGAGATACCTGATGATTCGGTTTCTTCTTCCGAACAGATGCCGAAGAAGGAAGTGATTCATGTTGTTGTTGAAAAGAAGGGGAGAAAGGGTAAAACCGCTACGATTGCAGAGGGTTTTATGTGCGACGACGATGAACTTCAGGAGATAGCTTCAGAACTGAAACGAAAGTTAGGAGTAGGGGGCTCTGCCAGAGGAGGGGAAATCCTGATTCAGGGAGAATGCCGTGAACGTCTTTCGGGACTTCTACGGTCGTTAGGTTATAAAGTCAGGTAGGAGTAATATAACAGGAACTCATTATGGATATGTGGCTTGTATGGATTATAATATGTGCGATACTTGTTATCGTGGAGGTTGTTTCCCAAATGATCTGGACGTTGTGTCTTGCCATCGGATGTTTGGCGGCCATGATTTCGACTTTTTTTGATTTGGCGTTTCCCTATCAGATTGTAGTTATGGCGGTTGGTTCGGTTCTGGCATATATGTTTCTTATGCCAGTATTCAGGCGTTGGCATGCCAAGATGGATGCAAAAGAGGGGAGGAATGCCCGGACAGGTATGGATGCGTTGTTGGGACGTCGGGCAATCGTTACAGATGAGATTCGTCCGGGAGAACTTGGCAGGGCGCGTATCGACGGAGACAGCTGGCAGATAAAAGCTCCAGAAGCAAAGCATGTGATCAGTCATGGAGCGGAAGTTGTTGTGACCGGTTACGATAGCATAATTCTTACTGTTGCCGAGGTTACTGAGAGTTGATACACCGGGGCATCACGGTAGTTCATAAGTTTGTTATAAATTGTTTAATTTCTAATACTTACCCGTATGAGTACAGTTTCAATTATTTTAGCAGTTGCCGTGCTGATTCTGGCAATAGTTATAATTTCTGCCGGTGTCAAGGTTGTTCCGCAATCCGAGACCCGTGTGGTAGAGCGTCTCGGACGTTTCCATAGTGTGCTGTCGCCGGGTCTTAACTTTATAATTCCGTTTGTAGACCGTCCAAAAACGATATATACACGTTCTATACAGAATTCAATAGGGGGCCGTCCAGTAGTGAGAATGACAGCAACACCGGTCATTGATTTGCGTGAGCAGGTATACGACTTCCCATCCCAGCAGGTGATTACAAGGGATAATGTGACCACAGAAATCAATGCTTTGCTTTATTTCCAGATTACCGATCCCAAGAAGGCTGTCTATGAGATCGATAATTTACCCAACGCTATAGAGAAACTTACGCAGACATCCTTGCGTAATGTGATAGGAGAACTGGAACTGGATGAGACATTGACTTCGCGAGATACCATAAATTCCAAGCTTCAGGTTATTCTTGACGATGCTACGAATAAATGGGGTGTTAAGGTGAACAGAGTTGAGTTGCAGGATATCACACCTCCGGAGAGTGTTCGTGTGGCAATGGAGAAACAGATGCAGGCAGAACGAAACAGACGTGCCGAGATTCTGAATGCCGAAGGTGAGAAGCAGTCTTTGATTCTACGTTCAGAGGGAGAGAAAGCATCCAAGATCAATCAGGCTCAGGCTATAAAGGAAGCTGAGGTGCTTCGTGCGGAGGGTGAGGCCCAGGCAATAATTCTTAATGCCCAGGCAGAGGCGGATGCGATAAGAAGAGTGGCAGATGCCGTAGCCGCTTCCAAAACGGATCCTGCCACATATATGCTCGCTATGAAATATATCGAGACGTTGAAGGAGATGACCAGCGGTAAGAACAATAAGACCGTCTTCATGCCGTATGAGGCATCCTCGATGCTCTCCTCTATAGGTTCAATAAAAAATCTGTTTACAGAGAATCAGTAAAGGTTATTCTGACCGGAGCGACTTGGGGACAAGTCGCAGTCCCAGCTGAGTCGGGTACAGAGGGATATGTAATTTTGATGACAAGAATCACGGATATCAAGCGCATTGATGCGTTTGATGAGTTGGCACGGATAGGAGCGGATTTTGGGCGCGGATTTTTATTATTGGGAGAGGCGGGGGACGATGAATCACGGTTTACGAAAAATGCGTGTATTTTTCGTAAAGACACGGATGTTGGCGGATGTCTCACGGATTGCATTGTCGCGGGGGGACAATCACCCAGAGACAGAAAGGAGGATCTGCGCGACTTGGGGACAAGTCGCAGTCCCAGCTGAGTCGGGTACAGAGGGATATGTAATTTTGATGACAAGAATCACGGATATCAAGCGCATTGATGCGTTTGATGAGTTGGCACGGATAGGAGCGGATTTTGGGCGCGGATTTTTATTATTGGGAGAGGCGGGGGACGATGAATCACGGTTTACGAAAAATGCGTGTATTTTTCGTAAAGACACGGATGTTGGCGGATGTCTCACGGATTGCATTGTCGCGGGGGGACAATCACCCAGAGACAGAAAGGAGGATCTGCGCGACTTGGGGACAAGTCGCATTCCTAACCGTCGGGTACAGCCCTGACACGGGGGAGTAGCGTTCGCGACTTGGGGACAAGTCGCATTCCTAACCGTGGGGTACAACTCTGCTGCGTTGAGAAACAGTTGTCAGATTAATTGCCGACAAATAGGATTTCATTGTTACGGACGTACCAGACGTATCCCTTTACCGAACTGAATCTGCCGGTTTCTTTCAGTTTGTCGATGTATCCTTTTACTTGTCTGCCATATTTTTTGTCATCCCTTTTCTTCCCGAATTTGTAATCAATCACTATGGCGTTTCTGTTGCTATCGACGATTATACGGTCGGGACGTTTGATTTTTGAATCGGATATAACGGGACGTTCGTTGATTATCCGGTATGAGCCGTTGAACCAGTCCTTGACGTTGTCTCCGGTGAGTCTTTTCCGGAGGAATGATATTATATCCTTGGCCTCATCACGAGAATAAAGTCCCCTTCTCTGATGATATGCCACTGCCATAGGGATATCCTCCGGCACCGCAATGCGTTGCATTATCGCATGGTATATATTACCTTCCGATCTGGGGTCATTGTCTATATCATCCTCTTCAAGATTATCCGCTTCAATAACAGCGGGAGCGTCAGCATCGCGATATTTAAGGAATCCGGGAGTGTTATGTGCGTCGTAATCCTCCAGTGTGGCATATCCGGCAGCAGTTTTATTCTTTCTCTCTTCACTTTCTTTAAGATTTTTTATATCCGTGGGAGTCCATTTCTTTCCGGTTTCAAGAAGGAGGATGTTTTCAGACAGAGAAGTACTGAGGAAGGTGATTTCATCTGTTTCCATAAAGGAGTCCAGCAAGGAGGAGAACGACGAAGGAGATTGTCTTAGCCCTTTGCGGCAGAAGACATATAGTTCGTGAACCGCACGTGTGAAAGCGACATAAAACTTGTTAAGGTTGTCCATCGAACTCATCTCCATGAACTTCCAGAATCTGTCTTCATGGACAGTTCCGATTAAAGATGTGTCCGTGTCTACCGGAATAAACGGAGGCATATTATGTCCAGCTGCATTTATAACTTCCGGTTGTACCCAGCTCCATTCCTTTTTCTTAGGATTTGTATTGTTGAAATTGCAGTCAGCAAAAGGTATCATAACACAAGGGAATTCCAACCCTTTGGATTTATGGATGGTCATGACATTTATGGCATCCAGGCCTTCCGGAGAAGATATCGAGAACTTATTTTGCCGTTTCTGCCACCAGTCAAGGAAAGATGGAATGTCGGAGGGGTGAGAGTCGCAATACTCCAGCACCACATCCTGGAATGCTGCTATGTATGGTGCGTTCTCTTGCCTTATGTTGTCCGGTAGGAAGGATGCCGCCACACTTTCAACCAAGGCTGGCAGTGTTACAGCCTGCATAGATGACAGCATTTCTGAAATGGCATCAGAAGAGTTCCTGTCGTTCAGAAACTCTTCAAGAGCCATTGCTGTGTCGGTTTTGCCGTTTTTTATACAGTATAAGCGGAAATTACTACTTATTTTGTCCCAATTGACAGATCTGCGTTTCTCGTTTTTGTCATTAGGGGTTTCATGATCGGTGCCACGAGAGATTGTCTCAAGAGTGGAAAGGATGATATTGACAGCCGGCGAGGATTTGAGTTTTAAAGATTCCTCTGAAATAAATTCAAGTTTAAGGGCGTTTTCCGGATTTGAGTTGTATTCAAGAAAAGTCCGGATGATCAAGTCTGCTTGTTCATTCTTGTCAACCAATACAGCGATATCACCCATTGAAAATCCCCGTGACAAAATATCTTCTATTCGGCAAAGTAATTCCGAACATACACATTCCGTGAAAGCATCTGAATTGGATTCAATTATATTTAACGAGACATATCCTCGCTTGTCGTCATCCTTGAAATTCTGGACAACATTACTGTACAGCTTTCTGAAATCAAAATTGGGTGTATAAGATTTCTCATTTAATTTTGTAAGTTTGTCATCTTCTATTGCGGAAGAGAGGAACCGGAAAAGCCTGTTGTTAAAATCTACAATGTTGAGATCGCTGCGGTGGTTGGTGTTGTCTTTGGGCTCATCTCCGATCGGAGTGAGACCCGGATATGTCTGCTGCACTTTGTATGATATCAATGACGGATCTGCATTGCGGAAGCGGTAGATACTTTGCTTTGCATCTCCTATCAGAAGATTTTCCTGTCCACGACCTATACTTTCATCGAGCAGAGGTTTAAAATTCACCCATTGCAGCCGGGAGGTATCCTGAAACTCATCTATGAGGAAGTGATTGAGTTTTGTGCCCAGACGTTCGTAGATGAAGGGAGTGTCGTCTTTCCCTATAATCTGTCTTAAAAGAGAGTTCGTTTCCGATAGCTCTACGTTATTGTTTTCTTCAAGATATTCCTCGCGTTTACGGAGAGTGACTGATAGAAGTCCTAACAAAGGAAATTGCTTTTTGTATATCTGCCAATGGCGAAATTCAGGTGACATTATAGTCATCTGCCATTCATCCATAGAGTTGATCATATTCCGGTATTCATCAACAAGCTCATCAAACAGTGCCTCATTCTCTTTGCGTATTTTAAGTGTTGTGGCACCATCGAATTTGGTCTTTGGTTTGAATTCTTTTACAGGCGTGAGTGCCGATTTGCTTTTAAGTATCTTGTCGGCATGATCTTTTATGGATTTTAAGAACGGGGGGAGTGGCTCGCTCCATATCTTTGTAAGATTCAGAACTTTGTTGGCATCCCTTATCATTTTGCGGTGTGGAGCTGCCGGCAGGGTGTCATATTTGTTGCACAGGTCTTCGTAAAGAACAATAAAATCACTGTTGTTATTGAAATAGTTTTCAATTTGTCCGCGTATATCCTTGAAATCCTCATTCTGTAATTTTTTAAGAGAGTTTATGAATTCACAGTATGGCCCTTTGCTTTCTCGACGTTGGAAAATATTCCAGCCATTTCCTGTTTTACGTGAATTCTTCATCATCTCGTCCAGCCAGAAAGTCACTTCTCTTGATGCCCTGTTTTCTTCAATATCTTCAAATACGCTGTCGATACCCATTTTTGAAAGGAATTCTGAGTCAAGCTCTATGCCATATGAGTCATTAAGTTCTGTTTCGTAAGCGAAAGTGCGCAACACGAGTTGGAAAAAAGAATCAATAGTTGAGACCTGAAAGTCGGAATAGTTCTCTAAAAGGATATAAATAGCTATACGACAGACGTTTTGTAGCTCTTCAATATCTTGTTTTTCGACATCATTGGTTCCTTTAAGGGCTTTGCAGAAATCGATAAGGTAGTCAATTTTGGCCGGTTCTTTTTTGGAGAATGCAAGCATATATAGTTTTTCTATAATACGTTGCTGCATTTCGGTTGTAGCCTTGTTTGTAAAGGTTACGGCGAGGATATGGCGCAGGGAATCGCGAAGTTCGGCCGGAGTGCGCAGTCGTCGGTTTTGACCGTCTTCATCTCGGATAGTGAGATAAAGCCATAAGAATTTCTTGGCCAAAGAGTATGTTTTACCGGATCCGGCAGAAGCCCGTTGCAATTCCAGATATTTCTGCATAATATAAAGTTTCTTACAAATATACGAAGAATATTCTATAAAATTTGAGAATATATAAAGGATAATTATTGGGATAGGATGTAGGAGGTTGACAAGAATCACGGATATCAAGCGCGTTGATGCGCTTGATGAGTTGGCACGGATAGGCGCGGATTTGGGGCGCGGATTTTTATTATAGGGCAGGCGGGGGATGTTGAATCACGGTTTATGAAAAATGCGGGCATTTTTCGTAAAGGCACGGATGTTGGCGGATGTCGCACGGATAACCGAGTCACTGTGGGGGATAATCACCCAAAGACAGACAGAGGAGTATTCTGCGCGACTTGGGGACAAGTCGCATTCCTAACCGTCGGGTACAGACGGACACGGGATTTGATACAAGAATCGCGGATATCAAGCGCATCGATGCGCTTGATGAGTAGGCACGGATGTTAACGGATGTCGCACGGATAACCGAGTCACTGTGGGGAATAGTGAGGGAGGATAATGAGGTGGACGGAGCTTGTAATGGTATGCTTGCCGGAAATAACAATCTGTCTACTATTGTTGATATTGCTAAAAAACATTACATTTGCATTGCGTAAAAATTCGCAATGCACTGCGTAAAATGTGAAGATATGTATAAACGCCCTGAATATGAAATTATTAAATCGAGACTTGAAGAGCCACGACGTTTTATTCAAGTCATCGTTGGCCCGCGACAGATAGGAAAATCAACTGTTGTGAAACAAGTGCTTAAAGCCATTGATCTACCTTATCTTTTCTATTCCGCCGATGATGTGCCAGCCTCTAATCGAGCATGGATTGCCGATTGTTGGGCGGCCGCAAGAAGCGTGAAAGATAGCCGTAAACATTCTGAATTTATCCTTGTCATTGATGAAATCCAGAAAATATCCAATTGGAGTGAAGTTGTTAAGAAAGAATGGGATTCAGACACATTTAACGATTGCGATATAAAGGTGTTGCTGCTTGGCAGCAGTCGGGTATTATTAGAAAAGGGATTGTCAGAGTCACTGGCCGGGAGATTTGAAGAAATCCGCATGACTCATTGGAGTTATAAGGAAATGAAAGACGCGTTTGGCTTTTCGTTGTCAGAATACCTGTATTATGGCGCATATCCCGGAGCGGTATCCCTTATTGGTGATTATGAACGGTTTCAACAATATATCCAGTCAGCCATAATTGATTCGACCATTAATAAGGATATCCTTATGGACTCACCGGTGGGGAAACCCGCATTGTTAAGACAGACGTTTGAATTGGGAGCCGCATATTCAGGAGAATTGCTTTCGCTCAATAAGATGCTGGGAATGCTACAGGATGCAGGAAATACATCGACTTTATTGTCGTATCTGAATCTTCTTAATGACAGTGGGTTACTGTGTGGATTGCAAAAATTTAGCATTGATATGGCAAGGCGAAAAGCGAGTATACCTAAGTTGCAGGTCTACAACAATGCCTTGAAACTCGCATATCTGAACACCTCGTTTGACAATGCATTGACCGACCGAACTTTGTGGGGAAGAATCTTTGAGTCGGGTATAGGATCCTATCTTGTCAATCAGGCGTTTAAGTATCGTTTCAATGTGTTCTATTGGCGCGACCGCAATATGGAGGTAGACTACATCCTGAAAAAAGGAAATTCTGTTGTTGCTATAGAGGTGAAAAGCAATTCTTTACAACGAACTGACGGCCTTGATATGTTTAGGCAAAAGTTTTCACCAAAGATAGCTTTCATAGTCGGTGACGGGGGGATAGCGCCTGAAGATTTTATGACGATGGATGTCAACACTCTATTTTAAAGGAATCTTTATCTCTGTCATAATATTATCCTCTTGTAGAAAAGCAATGGAATCATTGTATACATTCATTCTCCTTTTTTCTTGAGAAAAGGAATATGCCCGATGCCGGCTCCACAGTCTGCGTAACAGATTGCAAAGGTATGGCTTGCCTGAGACAACAATCTATACTCAGCAGTGTCGCTTCCCGAAACTGAATCAAGAATATGGGAAAATATAAAGCATAATTAATTATTTGGATGGAATGGTGAGGTTGACAAGAATCGCGGATATCAAGCGCGTTGATGCGCTTGATGCGTTGGCACGGATAGGCGCGGATTTGGGGCGCGGATTTTATTATAGGGCAGGCGGGGGACGTTGAATCACGGTTTACGAAAAATGCGGGCATTTTTCGTAAAGGCACGGATGTTGGCGGATGTCGCACGGATAACCGAGTCACTGTGGGGGATAATCACCCAAAGACAGACAGAGGAGTATTCTGCGCGACTTGGGGACAAGTCGCAATCCCATCTGAGTCGGGTACAGTTCTGACTCGCAAGGGGAAGCTTACCAACCGTCGGGGGAATAGGGAGACGGGTGCGGGGGAGACGCAAGAATCTTTTGATTTGTTCAAAAATTTTTAGCGGACAACAAAAAATTAAGACGCTTCTTTAAGAAGCGCCTTAATTTTTATGTTTAATTCAGTTATTGATGTCGGACAAAAATTATTTTATCATAATCTTTTCAACTTTTGTGCCCTGGCGACGGATGAATATGCCGTTTTCAGGATTTGCTACTTTAACACCCTGTAAATTGTAATATTCAACAGGAGCATTCTCGTCAACAGTCAGATCTGCAACACCGCTGCCGCCAGCTTGGCGATAGAATATATAAGCATGAGCCATATATCCGGTATAATTCTTAGTTTTACCTTTTGTATCTTTCTCTGTATCCTTCCCGGCTTTAAAACTCATTGAGTTTGTCGTATTGTCAGCTTTATTTGTGAGCATGAACCAGTTCTTATTTGATTTCGGGAACATTGTACATGTACAATTCTCAAATAATGATGGTCCGTCTTCAGGCCAAATCTTATAGTTGTTTAGCTCTCCGCCATTTACAACAGCCGCAACCAGTTCATAACCGTCTTCAACTGCAAATGTTGCCAAACTGTTTGTATAGTAGCGGAGGTCTGTGGTGTTGCCAAGTGTTGTTGAATAGTAGATCTTGGTATTTGTTGTGCCTTTTGCAACGCTGAATAGAGCATTACCGTCTTTGAATACTGTAACAGTTTCAGGTGTAGTTCCTGTAGCGACAGAAATACTCTTGTTGCTCCCATCGTCCACAAGAGCGTCTTTTGTGAATTTCTTTCCATCAACAGTCGTAACCATGTCAGGCCAGTTGTTGAAGGTAAAAGTCGCCATTTTAAGACCGGCTTCAACAGGAACGAATGTGTTTGCACTTACCAAGCTTTCCTTGCCGTCCTTAACTGCTTTTACATAATAGATGTTGGGTTCGGTTACTTTGAAACCGTCAGCAGGAACTGCTGCCCATGTACCTTCTGCGCCAGCTTTGTATTGGTATGTTACACCAGTTGTTGCAGAAACGGCTTTTACAGTCTTGTCCGCAGTAACGACAGGGAAGGTAGACTCAAATACAGGAGGGCAGATACCTGTGGGAGTGCCGCTATAATCAACTTCGATCCAAGAAAAGCGAGTTTCATATTCAGCGGTTGCGTTTACTGTGGCAGCTGCATTGATAGGACCGGTTATTGACTGAGTCTGTGTCGCCTCATCGTATGTGAATCCAGTTATCAGACCGGCCTTGTCTTTTGCGGTTCCGGCAATTTGCTGGCGAGCAACAATCTTGTTGATTGTTATCCCTTCTACAGGAGTAATGGTGATTTTTGATTCTGCTTTTATGCGAAAAGCACCTACCTTGAAAAGGGTGTTTGTGAAAGAGATCTGACCGAACTCAGCTGAAAGAGGCAGGAAATCGGTAGTTTCCTGACCGCAGTAAACTAAAACCTGTTTAGCGTCTCCGGTGTAGAACTCCTGAGATCCGTCCATGATAAATGCCACTTTGTCGGCAGAGGCACCAAATGCTACTGCACATGCAGCTAATGAAAGTAAAAGTTTCTTCATAAGTAGATGATTTTAAAGTTAGTTGTTTATTAGTGTTTGTGTATACAAAATTATAAAATATATCAGAATTACAAAAATATATGGGTGAAATTTTGATATATTGATAGATTTATAAACAGTTTCAAAGAATCACGGAGTGGCAAAGAGTTTGCGACTTGGGGACAAGTCGCGGTCCCAGCCGAGTCGGGTACAACTCAGGCATGGGGGCAGAGAGTTTGCGACTTGGGGACAAGTCGCGGTCCCAGCCGAGACGGGTACAACTTAGACATATGGGAGATTGATTGAGCGCGACTTGGGGACAAGTCGCAGTCCTATCTGAGGCGGGTAGAGGGGATGGTGCGTGATCAGTACCAGCGGATGTTGTTGTTGCTTTGGGATCTCTTGTCATATTTGAGGTCCTGAAGCATGGATGATTTTACGGAGATGTGGAAGTTAAATGATTTGTATGGACCTACCGGAACAAACGATGCAGACATTGTGAAGCAGTGCAGGTCGCGAGAAATGGAGCAGTTCATATAAGCGATCTTTTTCATTTCAAAATCATATGACGCGGAGAAAGAGAAATTCCAGTTTTTGGTAGGTCTTATGTTTCCGTTGAATGACAGATTTTGTGAGAATTTACCCTTGTAATCCATTTTCTTTTTGTCAAATTCCCCATATCCGTAGCTTATAGAATAGTTGACAGACAGGCTCCAAGGACATTCCCATTTGGCATATCCGTCGGAATCGCTGTTAATCTCCTCTTTCCCTTTATTGCTACGTCTGCGAGCTTCAGCTCTGCCGGAGAAGCTCTCTTCTTCAGTGTTCTCGTCTTCGTTGTCCTGCGTATCGTTATTGGTATTTTTATTTCCGTTGTCTTTTTTGCGTTTGAACGTGTCGTTGTTGAAGGTGTATGAGAAAGATGTTCCTGCCGAAGAAAGTTTATATAGCCCTTTTCCTTCCTGCCAGCGGAATCGGTTTACCTGTCTCGGAGATCCTGATGCATCAAGTTTGTAGACATATGGATCCCACGTGGTGTTGAGGTTAAGGTTAAAGTTCTTCACAAGGCGAAGCATTATGGATGCTTGCAACGGGCTGAGCTTTAGTGAGTCGGCTGCGAGGTTGTAGCTGCTGCTCAGCGAGAGGTTCTCGATAAGCGACACTTTCCGCATACCAGTGGAGTCGTTTTCGTCTTTGACCTTCATTTCAAGGTTGTTGGCAAGATTGAGAGATATTGAACCACTTTTACCTCTTCCCGGCACACCGAATATACCGTGGGAGAAATACGAATAATCTATTCGGCGATTATTTCCTGCCTGGTCTGTATATTCATAGAAGTCATAAGCTCCCCACATCGGATTGCCGAAGTCCGGAGCCCAGTTTATGGATATGGTGGGGGTCAAGACGTGGCGTATCATCTGCACTTTGTCTCCCAAAAATTTCATAGGTTTGTAGAAACCATACAGTTTTGTATCGAAAGAGAGAGATGCATTGAAATCAAATATATTGTAGAATCCGTTTGTTGTGTCCTGGATTTCACGTGATGCCTGAGAGTCCCATTGTCTTCGTATTTTGCTTGTGTACATCCTGTCGTTCAGAGATATAGAAGGTGATATGTTCAGATAATTGAACGCAGAGAATGTCGCACTGATCGGTACTGAATGACGAAATCCGTTCCGCCAGTCTTTGATAAGACTTTTTTTGAAGAATTCATCTTGATTAGAGGTAAGTGAATTCTGGAACTGTCCGGAATAAGAGAGTTTGATTTTTTCATACCACCGTTCCCCGCCTACTGATTTCTTGCGTTTGAATGGAGCGATCTGCGACATGGTCACATTCAGGTTCGGGAACGACACAGCCAAAGTGGAGTCTTGAGAACGCTGAGAGATGTTGGCTGTTGCCGAGAAACTCCATTTTGAACCGGGCCTGCGGTATGAGGCATTGATTGTGGAAGATTTGGTGTTTTCGGTGAAATTACTGTTGTAATATGAGTTCAGGTCGTTTCTGGAATATCCTGAGGTTGCAAAATTTACAGATGCGGAAAAGTTTAGCGCAGGGTTTGCTTTTGTATCCTGGGTGTGACTCCAGATCACCTGGAAGTTTTTCATTTTCATGTAGTCGGCACTTCCCTTATCACCTGAGATTGTGGTAAGGAAAGATACATCAAAACTTCCACGGAACTTGTATCTTTTTACGTAGGAGGAATGAGCTGAGATTCCCCATGAGCCTTTTGTGTAGATCTCTCCTCGGAGTGCGAGGTCAATGTTGTCGTTGATGGCAAAATAGTAACCGCCGTCTCGCAGATAGAATCCACGGTTATAATCATCTCCGAAAGATGGGAAGATCACACCGCTGGAATATTTGTCGGAAAAAGGGAAATAACCGAAGGGGAGAGCAAGAGGAAGAGGGACATCGCAAAGAACCATGTATCCCGGGCCTGTAACGACATCTTTTTTCGGACGCATTTTAGCCTTGGTTATCTGAAAATAGAAGTGAGGGTGTTCGTGGTCGTCACAAGTGGTGTATCTTGCCCCTTCCAGGAAAAAACTGCCGTCAGCGTTTTTCTTTGCCTTGCTTCCGACAAGAAACCCTTCTCCCTGTTCTGTGATAACATCAGTAATATATCCCCGTTCGGTCTTGAAATTATATTTCATTGATTTCGATTCGTATTCATCTCCGCCCTGTGTGAATACTGGATTTCCGACTATTTCTCCTATCGAATCCCGTACACCTGTGGCATAAACCGTAGAACTGTCAAGCTCCATTCGTATCTCTGCGGAGTTGAGTTTGAATTCGCCATAGTCAACAGTTCCGTCTCCGTACAGATATGCGTTTTGCTGACCCAAGAGAACGAGAGAATCGTTTGCAGTGAAATTGACAACGTCTGACAGGTCGACTTTGTCTCTTACAATTTTGGAGAAAGCCTTTTTGTCGGATATTGTATCCGCATTCTTTTCGTCAAGAGATTCCCTTCCGGAAAGCAATGTGGAGTCGGGACGAGCGATTGTTGAATCATTAAGTGCGGAATGTCCGGTGGTGTCGGAGGGGAACCTGGAAAAAACGGAGCTGTCCGGCAACAGAATATTTTCCGGCACCATTGTGGCAGTGTCGGAAACCGTCCCTTTAGATAAGTTTCTTCGAGGAGTGGTGTTTTTTTGCGCCCAGGCAATTCCCAAAATAAGAATTGCCGCTATATATAGGATAGTTCGCCTCAAGATTTTGCAAATTTAGCCAATCTCCTATTAATCGCAAAAAAATTAACCTTTATTGTGTTAGAGGGAAGGGCGGGAGCACCCCGGGAGCACCCGAAGACAAACAAATAAGAATACTGTAAATATTAATAATGGCGCGAGGGGATTGAAAAGTTTTTTGTAAAGATATGGAAAATTATTATCTTTGTAAAAATTTGCAGTGATGGCACGATCCCTTGTCGCTATTTTTGAAGAACTGGAGTTGCGGATAGCAGATCTACAGGCAGAAATGGGGGGATTGCGTGAAAGGAATTCAGAACTTGAAAAAGAGAATGCCGATTTGCGCAAGAGGGAGGCTGAGGCCCGGCAAGCACGCGAGCAGGCGCTATTGGATGTAGAATATCTGAAAGTGTCTTATCGTCTGGCAGAAAGCCCGGACACCCTTGCAGAGACACGTAAAGTCATTGCGGGTTTGATCCGAAACATCGACCGTTGCATTGAGATGCTCAAGGAATGATGAAAGATCACGAAAAGATAAATATAGATATCAATATAGGCGGGGAGCCGCTGAGGCTTACCGTCCCGTTCGGGAAGCAAGATTTCACTCGCGACGTGGAGCTGGAGGTTAATAATCTGTTCACCACGTGGCGTCGAAGATTTCCCAATAAGACTGAAAAAGGTCTCTTGGCCATGATGCTGTATCAGTATGCGTCTTATTATAAAGAGCTTACTGAAAAGTATCAGGAAGGAGTCCTTAAAGCGGAAGAGTGTCTTGCCAGGTTGGCAGACGGGAACGGAAATGATTCTGCGGAATAATTCTGGTTTTAACTTTTCAAGATTTTTTTGATTTTCAGAGGTGTTATGCCCAAGATGTTTCGCATCCCAGTACGGATGCGATTTTTTGTTTAATTTAAATTTTCATGACTTTGTAACATAAGAAAGAGATTTTATTATAAATTATTTATTAATAGCATTTTAATTAAAATGCCTGATATGGGCATCGGAAATCATAGGTATATATGGAAACAGCAATATGGATCGTAATTGCCGTGGTGGCAGCGATAATCGGATATGTGGCGGCTACTGCGGTAAGCCGTAAAAATGCGGCATCAAGAGCCAATACAATAGTAGAAGAGGCCAAGCGGGAGGCCGACGTTCTGAAGGAGAAAAAGATCCTTCAGGCCAAAGAGGAGGAAATGAAGATCATAAGCGAGGCGGACAAGGTTGCCAATCAGCGTATGCAGAAAGCCCAGGCTGCTGAAGCCCGCAATAAACAGCGTGAAATACAGTTGAATCAGGTACAGAACGATAATTCTCGCAAACGCAAAGAGCTTGAGACATTAAAGAGTAATCTTGACAACCGCGAAGCTTTGCTTGAAACGAAGCAGAACGAGGTTGACCATCTACATCGTCAGATAATGGATGAATTGGAGCGTATATCCGGTCTTTCGGCAGATGAGGCAAAAGAGAAGTTGATAGAGTCACTTAAAGATGAGGCCAAAACAGCGGCCGCAGGGTATATCAACGATATAATGGACGATGCAAGGATCTCTGCGAATAAAGAGGCAAAGCGTATTGTGATACAGTCTATCCAGAGAGTGGCAACAGAAACAGCCGTCGAGAACTCTGTTACCGTGTTTCACATAGAGAATGACGAGATCAAAGGCCGCATTATAGGCCGTGAAGGCAGAAATATCCGGGCACTTGAGGCTGCCACGGGTATAGAGATAATCGTTGATGATACACCGGAGGCTATAGTGCTTTCGGGTTTTGATCCGGTACGAAGGGAGATAGCCCGTCTTGCCCTCCATCAGCTTGTCACTGACGGTCGTATCCATCCTGCACGCATAGAAGAAGTTGTTGCAAAAGTACGCAAGCAGGTTGAGGAGGAGATAATAGAGACAGGTAAGCGCACGGCAATAGACCTTGGTATTCACGGATTGCATCCGGAACTTATACGTATGGTCGGTAAGATGAAATATCGTTCGTCATATGGTCAGAATCTGTTGCAGCATTCGCGTGAGACTGCAAATCTGTGTGCTGTCATGGCATCGGAGCTTGGTCTGAATCCGAAGAAAGCACGTCGTGCAGGTCTGCTTCATGATATAGGGAAGGTGCCGGATGATGAGCCGGAGTTGCCGCACGCATTGTTCGGTATGAAGCTTGCCGAGAAGTTCAAGGAGAAACCTGAGATCTGCAATGCTATAGGTGCTCACCACGATGAGGTTGAGATGAATACGCTTCTTGCACCGATAGTCCAGGTGTGTGATGCGATATCCGGAGCCCGGCCGGGCGCCCGGCGTGAGATTGTTGAGGCATATATCAAACGTCTTAATGATTTGGAGCAGCTGGCTATGTCTTATCCGGGAGTTATCAAGACTTATGCTATTCAGGCAGGACGCGAGTTGCGCGTGATTGTAGGGGCAGACAAGATTACAGATGAGGAAACAGAGAAACTTTCCGCCGAGATTGCCAAAAAGATTCAGGATGAGCTGACTTATCCGGGTCAGGTAAAGATAACCGTTATCCGTGAGACAAGAGCGATAAGTTTCGCAAAATAACGGAGGGTATATGGAGACAAAAGAAAGAAAGGGGTGCTGCGAAAGCGGGTGTCCCCGTGGCAAGTTGTTTGCCACCAATTGGCTTGACGGCATCTCGTCAGGAGGTGATTTTGATGTAGTGCAGGTGGTTTTTAAAAACACGAGGGCCGGCTTTTATTCCAATCCTTCGCGCCTTGATCTGAAGATCGGAGATATGGTAGCGGTTGAAGGCGCTCCGGGGCATGATGTGGGACGTGTCAGCATGATAGGCCGACTGGTGCGCCTTCAGATGATGAAAGCAAATGTAAATGACGAGACGGAGCTGAAGCGCGTTTTTCGTCATGCCACAGATTCCGATCTTGAGAAATCTGCAGAAGCTGCCTCCCGTGAAGATGATACAATGATACGGTCTCGTCAGATTGCCAAAGAACTCGAACTCGATATGAAAATCGGAGATGTGGAATATCAGGGAGATGGCGGCAAGGCTATTTTCTACTACATTGCTGACGAACGGGTTGATTTTCGCAAACTGATACGTATCCTTGCCGACACGTTCAAGATCCGTGTTGAAATGAAACAGATCGGGGCGCGGCAGGAGGCGGGGCGCATTGGCGGTATCGGACCTTGTGGCCGTCCCTTATGTTGTTCCAGCTGGATGACACATTTTGTATCTGTCGGTACCGGTTCGGCCCGGATACAGGATCTGTCTATGAATCCTCAGAAACTTGCCGGCCAGTGTGCCAAGCTGAAATGCTGCATGAATTTTGAGATAGATTCATATGTGGAAGCGAATAAACAATTGCCTTCCAAAGATATTGTGCTTCAGACAAAAGATGCTGATTATTATTATTTCAAGGCGGATATTCTTGCAAGGAAGATTACATATTCCACGGATAAGAATATCCCTGCCAATCTTGTGACGATAGATTCAAGACGTGCATTTGATATTATTGCGCTCAATAAACAAGGTGTGAAGGTTGACAGCTTGAACGAGACAGCGGAGAGCGAGGCGGAGAATCGAGAATACGGAGATCTTCTGGAGCAGGACAGCCTGACCAGATTTGATAATTCCAAGAGGAAAAAACGTGGTAAGGGTCAGGTTAGAACGCAAAGCAGGAGTTCCGAGCGAGACGACCGGAATGCTGACAGACACAGGGATGGAAGACAAAACCGAGAAAACCGTCAGGATCGAGAGAGCAAGGATAACAAGGAGAACAGGGATAATAGGGAGAAACGTGAAAATGATGACAATCGTGAGAACCGACAGTCGCGTGGAAGACAAAACAACAGACGCCGCGGTCCACGTCAGGAGCGGCCTAAAAACTCGTGATGCGGCCGGCAGATAACGGTTGTCAAAAAAACGGATGGGATGAGGATAAAAATGGACAGATTGTTGGTGAAAGCCTTCGTTTTGATGTTTTTGGTTGTGGCGGTATCCGGTTGCAACAAGACTGATGACATGGTCTATTCTGAATATGTTTCTCTTGGAAACGAAGGCTGGGATCCGGTCAATGTATTGGTGTTCTCACCTGGAGTTGCAGATTCTGTAGCTCTTTCCCGTAATGGTTATACCCTTGTACTTAATGTCCGTTATAATCAATCATGCCAGGCAAAAGAGCTGCCGATGGCAATAACAGAGGAATCTGCCGATGGAGAGATTTCTTCAGAGATTGTTACTGTCCCTCTTTGTGACCGGAGAGGCAGACCGCTTGGAAAAAAAAGCCTCGTGCTGTATGAACTCAGTGATACATTGCGCACAAATATGAACTTGCAGGATGGATATTGGGTTGAGATAGTAAGTATGTGTCCCAAGGAGTATACCAAGGGAGTAACAGATATTGGTTTATCTTTAATAAAGAATTCCTATGACTGATACTATAAGTTTGCCCTTTTTGCGTCCGGATATGAAATCCGAACTTGATCTCAGGGTTAAAAATATTCAGACTCTTATGGGCGAAAGAGGATTGGAGGGACTGTTGATCGGATCTACTGTTAATGTGTTTTATCTGAGCGGTACGATATTCAAGGGGAATATATATATTCCTCTGGACGGTTCTCCTTTGTATTTGCTGATTTCTCCGAGTGTGTCTTCACAGGAGGGATGTATTAAAATCAGAAAGCCTGAGCAGATATCCTCAGTTTTGGAGGAGAAGGGTATAAGGATGCCGGAGGCAGTCGGTCTGGAGTATTCAGATATGACATACTCGGATATCACGCGTCTCAAGGCGTGTTTCCCGGAAGCCAAATATGGAGATGCGTCATCTTTGTTGCGAGAAGTACGCTCTGTAAAGACTGCATATGAGATTTCACGAATAAGAGAAGACGGGAAGAAACACAGCGCGGTGTATTCCATGATTGACAAATGCTATCGTGAGGATATGACTGATCTTGAGTTCCAGATAGAGATAGAGCGATTGTTGCGACGGGAGGGATGTCTTGGAATCTTGCGCGCTTCCGGCAACCGAATGGAGCTTAATCTTGGATCACTTCTGAACGGAGATAACGCCGACAATCCATCTCCTTATGATTTTTCAATGGGAGGGCATGGTTTTGATCCTTCACTTCCGGTAGGGGCTGATGGTTTGACTATGAAGCACGGAACAACTGTTATGGTTGATATGAACGGGGGATTCAACGGATATCAGACAGATATGACACGTTGCTGGATGATAGGAGATGTTCCGGAAATTGCAAAGAAAGCACATGAGTGCTCAAGGATGATTCTGCGAGTTCTTGAAAAGACCGGTGTTGCCGGTGCGGAGGTGTCACTTTTGTACACGACTGCACTGGATATTGCAAAAAAAGAGGGATTGCAAGAATATTTCATGGGGCATAGTCATAAAGTCGGTTTCATAGGTCACGGTATTGGAATTGAACTGAACGAGATGCCGGTGATTATGGAACGGAATCACTCGGTGCTTAAAGAGAATATGGTGATAGCTCTGGAACCCAAGTTTGTAATTCCTCACATCGGTGCTGTCGGAGTGGAAAATACCTACCGGGTAACCGCAGAGGGGCTTGAGAATCTAACCACATTCCGTGAAGACTTGACATCTCTCGGACAGGGAGTGAGGGAATGAGGGAACGAAATTATGTATGTCGAGATGAATTTAGCTGATAAACTTACACTTCCTATATTCAAAAAGATCGGCAAGATTGCCGATGAAATGCCTCGTCAGGTATATGTTGTTGGCGGATATGTACGTGATATATTTCTTTGCCGTCCGTCGTCGGATCTCGATTTTGTCACAATAGGCAGCGGTATTGAACTTGCAAGTGAAGTAGCTGAACAACTCAACAGAGGAAAAGGATTGAGTGTGTATGCCAATTATGGTACAGCTCAAGTTAAATGTGGCTCTCTTGAACTGGAGTTTGTGGGAGCGCGGAGAGAGTCATATTCCCGTGAATCACGAAATCCTATAGTTGAAGACGGCACGTTGCAGGATGATCAGAACCGCCGTGACTTTACAATCAATGCAATGGCCATATCCCTGAACCGTGATTCATTCGGTGAGCTTGTAGATCCGTTCGGGGGTATAGAAGATCTTGAACGAAAGATAATAAGAACACCTCTTGATCCGGACATAACCTTTTCCGATGATCCGTTGCGCATGATGCGGGCCATAAGGTTTGCCACACAGTTGAATTTTACGATACTTCCGGAAACATTTGAGGCTATACAGCGTAACCGCCATCGTATAGAGATCATTACAAAAGAGAGGATAAATGATGAATTGGGAAAGATTTTGCGTTCCCCGAAGCCTTCAATCGGATTCGAGCTTCTTGACAAGGCGGGACTTCTGGAGATTATAATGCCATGGGTTGCCAAGTTAAAAGGTGTAGAGACAAAAGACGGGAAAGGACACAAGGATAATTTTTATCATACATTGCAGGTCCTTGACAATGTCGCCCAGAAAAGCGAAAACGAATGGTTGCGGTGGGCAACATTGTTTCATGACATAGGTAAACCTGTAACAAAGAAATATGATGCCCGTCTTGGGTGGACATTCCACAACCACAATTTTGTGGGAGAGAAGATGATACCGAAAGTATTCAAGCAGATGAAGCTTCCGCTTAACGAAAAAATGAAATATGTAGCCAAACTTGTGGGACTGCATATGCGTCCTCAGTCAGCCGGCGAAGAGGGGGTGACAGACAGCGGAGTGCGAAGGCTCATCACAGACGCGGGGGAAGATCTCGACGATTTAATGACGCTTGCCGAGGCAGATATCACTTCAAAGAATCCGCTGAAAGTGAAACGTCAGCTCGAGGGATTCACAAAATTGCGTAAAAGGATGGGGGAGATAGCAGATGCGGATGCCTTGCGCAACTGGAAGTCTCCGGTAGATGGTCACAGGATAATGGAATATTTCCAGATACCTCCGTCTTCAGCTATTAAACAGATTAAGGATTCTGTAAAAGAGGCAATCATGGATGGAGCAATACCGTATGACCCAGATGCTGCATGGAATTATGTACTTAAAATTGCACCGTCAATTTTGGAGATGAAGGAATAAACATATAAATTTGTAATAGAAATCAATATATAAATTATTTTGGATTACGACCCTTTACCGGCAATGCCTCTGGCCGGCTTTATACCGTTAGTTGTCAACACCACAGAGGCTATCTCCTTCCATGCTCCGGAAAGTTGGGGGGCTTGGATATTTATAATCATATTATCTTTTTTCTGTCTTTGCGTGTCAGCCTTTGTTTCGGGTAGCGAGATTGCTTATTTCGGACTGACACCGCAGGACGTGGATGAGCTTGAGGAGTCAGAGTCTCCTCGAGACAAGAAGGCATTCTATTTTATAAAAAACAGTGAACAACTGCTTGCAACGATTCTGATATCAAATAATCTGGTGAACGTGACAATGGTTGTGTTACTGACTTTTGCCATATCGCAGACCGTTGTGTTTCACAGCGCATTACTTAATTTTTTGTTACAGACAGTCTTCATGACTTTCTTGCTGCTGCTTTTCGGAGAGATATTTCCGAAACTTGTGGCCCGAGGAAAAACATTAAACTGGGTAAGGATGTCAGTTCCGGGTGTAAGTCTTCTTTTCGGGTTGTTCGCACCTCTGGCAAAGGTTATGGCGAGGTCTACTTTACTTGTGAACAAGATAGTGGCCAAGCGTCAGCAAAGTATATCTACCGATGAACTCGAGAAAGCATTGGAAATTTCTGATGTTGGAGACGGAAAGGAGAAAGAGATGCTTGAAGGGATATTATCCTTCGGTGAAATCGAGGCTCATGAGATTATGATTTCAAGGGTTGATGTGACGGCAATTGAGATTCACGACTCGTTTGAAAAAGCGATGAAGGTGATTCTTGAAACGGGCTATTCCCGTATCCCGGTGTATGACACATCTCAGGATACGATTGTAGGAATTCTTTACAGCAAAGACCTGTTGCCATATATTGACCGCCAAGATGACGGTTTCAAATGGCAGTCTCTTTTGCGTGCTCCATATTTTGTTCCGGAGTCAAGGATGATAGATGATCTTCTTGAAGATTTCCGAACCCGCAAGATCCATATTGCAATTGTAGTGGATGAATATGGCGGCACGCAGGGGATAGTGACACTGGAGGATGTCATAGAGCAGATAGTGGGAGAGATCGATGATGAATATGACGATGTTACCTCGATGTATAAAAAGATCGGGCCTGATTCGTATATATTTGATGCTAAAATACCGCTTACGGATTTCTGCAGGGTGATAGATATGGAGGCGGAAGAATTAGGAGATCTTGGAGAGATCGAGACGCTTGCCGGATTTCTACTAAAACTCAAAGGTGATTTTCCGACCTTAAAGGAGACCCTGATATCCGGACCTCTTCATTTTCATGTCATGAAGATGGAGAAACACCGCATCCTGCAGGTGAGTCTGAGAATTATACACACAAAAGAGCAGTAAGTATAAATTAAATTTGAACACTTACTTATTCAAATATTCTTAGCTGAATGGAAACTGAATTTATATACTGGCGGCATCATACACTTCCCGGAATAAAAGTTGAAGAGATTTGCGGAGGAGATGACAAGCCTTCGGGAGTGTGGCTTGAAATGGCTTATCAGGTCTATTCTGAGAATGGGAAGGAAGCATATCGTGAAATAGGACATTTTCATAACGGTGCTCCCTTTCTATCAGGGGAGAATTGTCGAATCTCAATTTCCCACGCAGGGAGATTTCTTGTTGTAGCTACGTTGCCCGCCACACCGGAGGTGGATTTGTCGGAATTTTCCGAGCGGGCGGCAATGGGAGTTGATGCGGAGGCTTCGGACCGTGCTCAGGTACTTAGAGTGCGCGACCGGTTCCTTGCGGAGAAAGAGCTTGAGATTATCCCGGCCGGTGATGTTTTTATGAATGTGCTTGCATGGACTTGCAAGGAAGCCCTTTATAAGGCAGCATTCGGAGATGGTCTGGATATGCGAAAAGAGATAGAGATCGTTACGCTTCCTAAAATTGGACCTGCGGTTCCTGTTTATGATAAGGAGGAATTTGATCCCATACGTACGGGGGAAGGAGTTGTAACTGTTGCCGGTAATAAAATAAAATTTGTACTTTATTCATATGAATCGGAGGGAAGGATAGTCACATTGGCTTTTTCTCCGAAATGCGCGAAATTCGGTTAAGTGGTGTGGATTTTTCGCGACTTGGGGACAAGTCGCAATCCTAACCGTTTCTCCGAAATGTGCAAAATTCGGTTAGGGGAAGATGCTTCTTATTTGTAATCCTATTATAAACAGCCCTATGGCGTAAATGAAAAGGAGGCTGAGATTCTGATAAAACTTAGATGCATAAATCTTTTTCATAATTCTTCTGTTTTGGAGTGTTTGTTTTGTAGTTGCAAAATAAGTGTTGTCAACTGCTATAATCTTGCAGTCTAATGCTAATAAAAGCTAAACAAAGTTTTTTAATAAATCCAAGAGTTGCACTATGAAAGGGATGTAATTTCATTCTAAAAGAAAAAAATTTCAAAAAGATTAGATTGTTTTGAATAAATTGTTAAATTTGCAGTACTAATGTAGATGTTAAGAAATACTATTGCAACAATTTAAGACTGTCATGGATATTGGAAGTATCATTAGGAACAGGCGCCAAACAATCCGTACAACACAACAGACGCTTTCTGAAATGTCGGGTGTCAGTGTAAGAATGATCAAAGCTATAGAGGGAGGGTATGCGAATCCCTCGGTAGCTACTCTTGAGAAGATACTTAACGTCCTCGGGCTGCAGCTTGCTATTGTAGACAAGCAAGAGGGTTAGAAACAGTTTAAAAAATCTTTATTTATTTAAAGAATCGCGGATATCAAGCGTGTAAATACGCTTGATGATTGGCGCGGATGAGTTACGGATATAGCGCGGATTTAAAATTATTAAGGTAAGGACTTAGAATCGCTGTTTGCGAAAAATGCCG
>CAQFOZ010000011.1 GCA_948788915.1 uncultured Muribaculaceae bacterium
TAGAATAGAAGTTTCCTAAACTTTAGATAGGGGTTCGATTCCCCTCGGAGGTACAGAAATGGTGATTCGCTGACCTCAACAGAGGATGTAGCCGAATGCCGAAGATAAAAAGAGATGGGAAAATTTACTGCATATAAGGTTCAGTTGGCTTCTTTGCCGGACGGCAGACATGAGCAGGATTTTGAGATAACTACCGAATTCTTCAAGAATATGGAGAATACGGATGTTGTTTTTGCTGATGTGAAAGTTCATCTGGATCTTGTAAAGAAGAACGATACATATGACTGTACGTTCCATTGCAAGGGGATGATTCAGGTTCCGTGCGACCGCTGTCTTGATCCGCTGGATCTCGAAGTGGACACAGATTATCATGTTGTTGTTAAATATGGAGACAGCTATGATGACGGAGCCGACAATTTGCTGGTTATACCATACAGCAACACATATTTGAATGTAGCATACATCCTATATGATACGATTCTATTGACTATTCCGTTGCGTCATGTGCACCCTATGGGGAAATGCAACCGTGCCATGGCTGCCGTCCTTTCCAAGCACAGGAGTAATTCCGATGAGGACGAGGAGTGCGGCATTGACGATGTTGACGCAGAGATAGAACCGGAATTAACGGAGGATTAATTTTAATATATATATTAACTTTTGTGGATGGTAGTATAGTCCCCGTCCACTTAAAAAACTGAGTAAAAATGGCACATCCTAAACGCAGACAATCGCACACTCGTACCGCGAAACGTCGTACACACGACAAAGCTCTTATCCCTACATTGGCAATCTGCCCTAACTGTGGCGCATGGCACATCTACCATACTGTATGTGGTGAGTGTGGTTATTACCGTGGCAAATTAGTGATCGAAAAGAAAGACTGATATGGCAAATGCCAAGATAACAGGAATAGCATCTTACGTGCCGGATGACATTCTGGACAATGAGATGTTGTCTCGTATGGTTGATACCAACGATGAATGGATAACAACGCGTGTCGGTATCAAGGAGCGCAGAATATTGAAAGATCCTGAAAAAGGGTCAAGCTTTCTGGGTGTTAAGGCGGTTGAAAAATTGCTTGACGAGACTGGGGTGAAACCTGAAGAGGTAGATCTTCTGATCTGCGCCACCTCTAATCCTGACTATCGTTTCCCTTCAACAGCTTCGGTAATCACTCATAATGCCGGACTTACTAACGCTTATGCGTATGACGTGCAGGCGGCTTGTGCTGGTTTTATTGTGACAATGCAGGCGGCAAGGGCTTATATTGAAGCCGGTCTGTATAAGAAGATTGTTGTGGTTTGCGCTGAAAAAATGTCGAGTATGACAGATTATCAGGATCGCGCCACATGTCCTCTTTTCGGAGATGCTGCCGCTGCTGTGATGGTTGAACCGACAGATGAGCCGGTAGGTGTGGTGGACGGAGAATTCCATATTGATGGATCCGGTTTGCCAAATCTACTGATGAAAGCCGGTGGCTCTGCAAAACCTGCCACTGTTGAAACTGTGGAGGCCCGTGAGCATTATATTTATCAGGAGGGACGCACTGTATATAAGCATGCCGTACGTGATATGCTTACTTCGTCTGTCTCAGTGATGAACAGAAACGGACTAAAGGTCGAAGATGTGGACTGGTTTGTTCCCCATCAGGCCAATCTCCGGATCATTGAGGCTGTGGGTGACCGTATCAAGATACCGACTGAGAGAATATTGGTGAACATTCAGCATTATGGAAACACATCTGCGGCTTCCATCCCGTTGTGTCTGGATGAATACAAGAACAAACTCCATAAAGGCGATAAAATTTTGCTTACAGCTTTTGGCGCAGGATTTACCTGGGGAGCAATGTATCTCATATGGGCGATAGATCCGAAATAACGGTAACGTAAATTATAAAAAGATTAAGGGCATCAGATTCTTCTTCCGATGCCCTTTTTTTAGAAATTGTCATGGCGTTCGGAAACATAATGTCTTTATAGATCACCTTTTGTGAACAAAGAAGACTTACACGGGGTTCTAACTAAGAAACTGTTTGCTATAATATGTTTTGGAGGTTTAGTTGCATGGAAACCGTATCTCCGTATAAAAATTATTGATTATGGAAGAAGAAAAAAATATTGCCGGTCCGGCAAGTGTGAAAGAGGGACATCGTGCCGGATTTGTAAACATAGTAGGCAACCCTAATGTGGGTAAATCTACTTTGATGAATGAGCTTGTGGGTGAAAGAATTTCTATCATAACGTCAAAAGCTCAGACCACACGTCATAGGATAATGGGTATAGTTAACACTCCGGAATATCAGATTGTGTATTCAGATACACCGGGCGTGCTTAAACCTAAATATAAGCTTCAGGAATCAATGCTTGGCTTCTCAGAGGGAGCTCTTACAGATGCGGATATTCTTCTTTATGTTACGGACGTTGTCGAGGATCCTGAAAAGAATGCGGATTTTCTTGAGAGAGTCGCAAAAGAGAAAATTCCCGTTCTGTTGGTTATAAATAAGGTGGATCTGCTGAAAGACAACACCCAGCTTGAAGAGATTATCGATAAATGGAAAAAACGTTTGCCGAATGCTGAAATCTTCCCGACAAGTGCTACCGAGAATTTTAATGTGACCAATCTTAAGCACAGGATAGAGGAACTATTGCCCCAGTCGGCTCCATTCTTTGGTAAGGACGCGCTTACTGACAAACCTGCCCGTTTCTTTGTTACGGAAATTATCCGTGAGAAATTGCTTCTGAATTATGATAAGGAAATTCCTTATAGCTCCGAAGTTATAGTGGAGAAATTTGAAGAGAAGGAAAATTCAATTCATATTATGGCTGTGATATATGTGGAGCGTGATTCACAGAAAGGGATCATTATCGGCAAAGGTGGAGAAAAAATAAAGAAAGTTGGAATAGAGGCGCGAAAGGATATAGAGACGTTCTTTGGAAAGAGGGTACATCTTGAAACTTTTGTGAAGGTTGAGAAAGATTGGCGGAATAAAGACAATAAACTCCGGGCATTCGGATATATAGAATAAAGTTCCTGAAACTAAGTAAGTATAAAAGATAAAAAACACTTACTATCATTTAAATTTGAATACTTACTTATAGTTTCAATAAAAGAAATTACTGATGAGTAAACTGATAGCGATAGTAGGGCGGCCTAATGTGGGTAAATCCACGTTGTTTAACCGTTTGACGCAGACCCGCCGCGCAATTGTTGATGATACGGCCGGAACTACCCGTGACCGGCAGTACGGCAAGGTGGATTGGTGCGGACAGGAGTTCTCGATCGTCGACACTGGCGGTTGGGTAGTAAACTCCGACGATATTTTTGAAGAAGAGATCAATAAACAGGTGGAGATAGCAATCGAGGAGGCCGATGTTATCCTGTTTGTGGTTGACGCTTCGATCGGTGTGACTGATCTTGATGATAAAGTCGCAGCCATACTGCGCCGGTCTAAGAAACCGGTGATTGTTGTGGCAAATAAAGAAGACAAGGGTGATGCCCGTTTTAACATACCTGAGTTTTACAGTTTCGGATTAGGTGATCCGATAGGTGTCTCATCTGCAAATGGCTCCGGTACGGGAGAACTGCTTGATGAAGTGGTAAAGGATATGCCGGAGAAGGAAGAGGATGACTCTCCGGAGGAAGATATTGCCAAATTTGCAATTGTGGGTAGACCCAATGCCGGTAAATCTTCTCTTATTAACGCTTTTATCGGGGAGGAGCGGCACATCGTTACTGATATTGCCGGAACCACACGTGATTCTATCTATCACAGATATAATAAATTTGGATTCGATTTCTATCTTGTGGATACTGCAGGTATACGCAAGAAACAGAAAGTTAACGAGGATATCGAATATTATTCTGTCATTCGTTCCATACGTGCTATTGAAGCTTCCGATGTGTGTATACTGATGATTGACGCAACGCGTGGCATTGAAGGACAGGACGCAAATATCTTTGGTCTTATTCAACGGAATAGAAAAGGATTGGTTGTGTGTGTGAATAAGTGGGACCTTGTTGAAAATAAATCGATTGAGGCTCAAAAGAATTTTGAGCAGGCTATACGTTCAAAATTCGCTCCTTTCACTGATTTCCCCATTCTGTTCACTTCTGCTGTAACCAAGCAGAGAATCTTTAAGGTGCTGGAAACAGCTGTGCAGGTGTTCCAAAATCGCCGAAGAGTGATCCCGACATCCCAATTGAACAACTATATGCTTGAGCAAGTGGCAATAACACCCCCTCCGAGCAATAAGGGTAAATTTGTAAAGATCAAATATGTGACAATGCTTAAAGATGCGGTGATACCTACATTCGTATTCTTCTGCAATCTTCCGCAATGGGTAAAGGAGCCTTACAGACGTTTCTTGGAAAACAAGATCCGTGAACACTGGGATTTCCACGGTACACCCATCTCAATATTTATGAGGGAGAAATAAACATAATTTTTACATTCTTTTAATTTTGTAAAAAGTTTAAATCACTTCTATATACAATAAAGCCGGGGTCAATAGACTCCGGCTTTATTGTCAACTGTTTAAGCTTAATAGATTATGATGGATTTGAGGCTGTTGAGTCCGTCGGAATATCGGGGGTGTTGATTACTACCTCAATGGTGTCACCTGTGGGAACAACATCTTTGGTGGTCCGTCCTTTGCAGGATGATATTCCGGTGGTTGCAAGAACAGCCATACAACCTATAATGAAAGATCTTTTAATCTTCATATTTATTCGTTTACCTTTATGAGTTCGACCTCAAATATAAGATCCGAATAGGGAGGAATTGCACCGGGTGCACCGTTTCTGCCGTATGCGAGATCTGAAGGGATGTAGAATACATATTTGGAGCCCTCTTTCATATATTGAAGACCCTCTGTCCACCCGGCAATAACTTGGTTCAACGGGAATGTGGCAGGCTCTCCACGCTGTACGGAACTGTCGAATACAGTGCCGTCAAGGAGTCGGCCGGTATAGTGGACGGTCACTTCATCTGTCGGACCGGGTTTAGCTCCTGTGCCCTCCTTTTCAATCATATACTTCAAACCGGTTGGGGTGGTAGTATAGGTCGAGTCGGTTGCATATTCAGACTGGAAGTCCGGATTACGGAAACGGGTGGCAACAGAATCTGTCACAACTTCACTGACTGTTTCTTCGACTGTTGTTGTATCGCTTTCTACTGCTTTCTTGTTTTTCTCACTGCAGGAAACAGCAATGACTGCTGTGCCAAAGGCTACAACGGCTATGGCTAAGTATTTAAACTTTTTCATACTCGGAAGAGAATTATTTCTTAACCACTTTGATCAGTTCAACGTCGAATATTAGAGTTGAATGGGGTGGGATTACATTTGGAATACCCTGTGGGCCATATGCGAGGTCTGACGGGATGAAGAATGTGTATTTTGCTCCCTCTTTCATCAGCTGTACACCCTCTGTCCAACCGGGAATAACGCGGTTAAGCGGGAATGTCGCAGGTTCGCCACGGTTTACAGAACTGTCGAATACCGTGCCGTTAAGAAGTTTCCCCGTATAGTGAACGGTTACTTCATCTTCTGCGGTAGGCTGGGCACCTTCTCCCTCTTTTTCTACGATATACTGTAAACCGGAAGCTGTCGTCTTTACATTCTCTTTTTTACCGTTCTCTGCAAGGAAGTTATTTCCTTCTTCGCGTGCCTGTGCTTCAGCTTTCTGCTGTAGATCCTGAAGATAATCGTTGATAAGCTTCTGTGCCTCTTCAACCGGCATTTCGGGTGTGCCTCCGTCGAATGCAACTTTCACACCATCTTTAAAACTTTCTGAATTGAGGTCTTTAACACCCATGGCCTGCAATTGCTTGCCCATGGCGAGACCCCATGCATAACTTAATTTGTCCATAATTTATATAAATTAGTATATTCTATTTTCTTAAAGAGTGTCAGGATGACTAAATTTATACTTAAGTAAGCATAAGAGATAAGCACACATTTACTCTTACTGCTTAATAAACAAATATTGAGCCAATACCTTTCGGTTCGGCAGTCTTAAAAAATGTCAACCCTTATTCTCTTACAAAAATAGCAAATATCCCTCATTATGTCAAATGGCCGGTTTGGGAAAGTCGACTTTCCCAGGAAGACATTGTTTACCTTTTCCCGTATTATCGTGGCCTATGTTATCCGCCTTCCATTACAGTCTCTCTTGCCAATCTCAGCCATCACCTGGTTTTAGGAATGCGACTTGTTTCAAGTTGTTGAATTTTAGAATATTTCAACGGTCTTGATAACCTCTATGCGAAAGGGAGTGGTGTTTTGCGCTTTATATGTTTCACGGAGTGCGGGTTTACCGTTGATATCAAAATATGTGACAGAGTAGGAGGTAGGTGATAATATATCTGTCCATGTGTGACTACCTTCTCCCAGCCTCTTTTCCCAATCTGAACTAATTTGGCTGAGCCAGTTTTCTCCATCGCGACTATAATATTTGGTATGATCGATTATGTCCTGTTGGGTAATACGTTCCGCCTGTTTGCTTGCAAGGATGGCTGCAACCATATAATCATTGTCCGGTTTGGCAAGAGAGGCCTTGTCTATTCGTTTGATGCGGGTGCGCGCCATTCTTTGGGCTCGACTCCCTTCGCGAAATTTCACTTCTGCCTTCTCAAGAATATAGTCGCGCGTATTAGAGCTTGCATTTTTTATACCATAGGCGTTTTCTTTGTATGAATGAGCATATATGGCTTCGATACTGTTTTTAATCGGATCTATATGCATTTGTCCTGGAATAACATAGGCTACAAGTGATCCGTCTGCGGTAAATACGCCCTTAGAATACTCGGTATCTGATACCTTATATTCAGGATGTGACTTGTATTTGCGGTAGGTGATTGGCAGAGGGTAGTTTTCCGATTCAATACTGTAGTCTTTTGAATTGACCCATGCAAATTTCTCCTGTGCCTTGCTGACCTTAATATTATTGATACGTATTAAGTTGTCGGGATATAATAGAAGGTTTTCTGAAGTCAAAGGATTTGGGATAGAGTCGTAGACCGTTTTTATAGGGAAATTAAACTCTTTGTGATTGACTTTTGTCCAGTAGTATTTTGGTTGGCGCCCGTTGTTTTCATTATGTGCGCGTATATTTTCAGGAAGATCATTATATGTCGGATAACTTGTGAGTGAGAATAGCACATCCAGACGGCAGTCTTGCCTGTCAAGCGCCGCAATATTTTTTATTGCGAACTCTTTTCTAAGGGTATTGAGAATTGAATATCGGGTTAATATATCTGTCAAGGACTTGTGGATTTCACCTTTCTTGAGAGCTTTTAAGGCATCTGATGGGGCGAAAACTCCTTTAGCCCCCATCTCGTCTATAATGGAAACGAGAAGATTCTCCTGTTCCTTAGATCCAAGTTTTTTGCCCACATTGGCTTTAAGTAAGTCGATTTTGGATTCACGACTTGCTAATTCGTTGATCATATTTCCAAGGCGTTCTTTCTGGGCGCTGATAAGTCCTTCAAAATCGGAAGGGTTGCAAGTTTTGTGTGCAAAAACCAGGTAGTCCGGTTTAGTTCGGAGATTCATAAGTGAATCGAGTTCGGAAAGGGTGAGTGTGATATAAGATAAATCTTTCCCATTTGTAAGAGTAGAGTGTTTCTTTTTGTACAGACTTAAGGGATCTTCGAAATCTCCGGCATCATTTAATCGTTTTTCAGTAGGATTTTGGAATTTAATTTCGTTAGGATTGAAACAAAGACTTAATTCTTGTGCTCCCATCATTAGGGATGTGCACAGACAACAGTTGAGAATTAATAAATAAAGATAGCGGTTCATTTTTTAATTGAGCCTCAGTCATCCCCTCGTTGGCATTGATTGGTTAAAAAGAAAAGCGTAGGAATCTGTATCTGTTACCGTCCTGCTTCCCGAGGCTTCTCGCATTGCCCTTTAGATGTAGGACGGCAACGCAGAAGCCCACGCCTGTATATGTACTTAATGCTCGGAAGTTGGAGGCTTCCGAACAATAGTTACATATCCACGGGCATCTACCGTTGCTCTATCCTTGACATCTAAATGAAATTTTGCGAGAATTTCGGAAAGCCAAGAATCAGCGCGGATAAACGCTTTTGTATGTATGTTCACAATATCCCGCTCCGTTTGACCCCGGCTTCGGGGTCGTTTCAGTTGAACTTCTCCCTACAGGCGTGGTCTCTTGTGCGGTCTGTAAATGCAAATTTACATTTTTTTTGGAAATTTGGAAGACTGTATTGAAAAATATTAAAATTTGCGGTGGGAAGTTGTCCTCAACTTTCCGAACCACCAACGATGATGTGCGTCCTACGATCGGTAAAATCTTAATTTGAATATTTACTTACATTCTATTTTATGTAGTTAGGAGGAAAATAGTTATATTTACACAAAATTTGAATATTTGCTATCGTTCATATTTGAATACTTGATTATAATCTCTTTTTATTATTGAGGAATGTTAAAACATAATAATAAATGAAAAAGCAAATCGTAGCACTCTCATTGGTGGCGGTTGCTCTCGGAGCTCAGGCAACTTATTTTCAGGCTCCTGAAACCGCTGATCCTAAAATCGAGAACCCTGATTCAACAGGTTTTAAGTTTACAGACATCAAACTGATTCCAACCACTCCGGTGAAAGATCAGAACAAGTCGGGTACATGCTGGGCTTTTTCCGGAATATCAACAATTGAGGACAACCTCTTGAAGAATGGTAAAGGGGAGGTTGATCTCTCGGAAATGTTTGTAGTGCGTAATGCATATATTGACAAGGCTAAAAAATATGTCCGGACTAACGGAAAGATCAATTTTGCACAGGGTGGCTCATTTGAGGATGTGCTTGAAATGACACGCCGTTATGGAGCTATGCCTGAAGAGGCATACGCCGGTTTAAATTATGGAGAGAAGAAACATAGCCATTATGAGATGGCAGAGGCTCTGCAGGCTTACGTGGAGGCTGTGGTGCGTAACGGAAAACGTACAAAGAAACTTAGTACTGCATGGTTGCCAGGCTTCGTAGGAATTCTTGACGCTTATCTTGGTCCGGTGCCTGAGTCTTTTACTTATAAGGGAAAAACATATACTCCGCAAACTTTTGCCAAAGAGATGGGTATAGAGCCTGATAATTTCCAGATATTCACAAGCTATACACATCATCCGTTCTATGAGGAGTTTATGCTTGAAATCCCGGATAACTGGCTGTGGAGTTCTAACTGGAATGTACCTCTTGAGGATCTGAAAGCTATTACTGACAATGCTTTGGACAAGGGCTATTCCGTATTCTGGGGCGCTGATGTTTCAGAGGGCGGTTTCAAATGGACAAAAGGTTATGCGGTAAATCCGGCAGAGAAAGATGAAAAGGATATGACTGACAGTGAGCTTGCCCGCTGGACAAAACTTTCTGACAAGGATCGCGCAAACCAGCGCTTTGAGATAAAGGGTCCGGTTAAGGAGAAAGAGGTTACTCAGGATTCACGTCAGGCCGGATTTGATAACTATGAAACTACCGATGACCATGGAATGGTGATTGTTGGTAAGGCTAAGGATCAGGAGGGCAATGAGTATTACAAGGTGAAAAACTCTTGGGATACAAATCAGATATACGACGGCTATTTCTATGTGTCTGTACCTTATTTCCTGGAGAAAACAATGAATATTGGAGTCAGAAAAGAGGCTGTCCCTGCCACTGTTGCCAAGAAGCTGAAGAAATAAATATTTCCATGATATAATAAGTAAGTATAAAAGATAAAACACTTACTATCGTTTAAATTTAACACTTGCTTAATGCAGTCTGTAAAAGCAAAAAAGAATCTTGGACAGCACTTCCTTAATGATGAGGAAATAGCCCGGCGTATAGCCGGTACGGTTTCTGCGTCACAACTTCCTGAATCTTTACAGGGGGTGTTCGGGAGTCTACCTATTATGGAAATTGGTCCCGGTATGGGAGTGCTGACTAAATATCTGATGGAGACAGGGCGCGAGCTGACTGCTGTGGAACTTGACACGGAGAGCGTTGTGTATCTGTCGAAGGTTTATCCGCAACTAAAAGTTGTTGAGGGTGATTTCTTGAAGATGGATCTGAAGGATATATATGCCGGTGAGTTTTGCCTGATAGGTAATTATCCCTATAATATTTCTTCTCAGATATTTTTCAAGGTTCTGGACTACAGGAAACAGATCCCTGTTGTGTCGGGGATGCTTCAGAAAGAGGTTGCCGAGAGAATATGTGCCGGGCCCGGCTCCAAGACATATGGGATCCTTTCTGTATTGTTGCAGGCGTGGTATGATTGCGAGTATTTGTTTAATGTTGAACCTCATGTATTTACCCCTCCGCCAAAGGTCAGAAGCGGAGTGCTCCGCCTTGTGCGTAATGGAAGGGAGTCGCTTGGTGTGGATGTGGGATTGTTTAAAAATGTAGTGAAAACAGCATTTGGTCAGCGTCGAAAAACATTGCGCAATTCGCTTACCCCCCTTTTTAAAGAGAGGATATCTGAAATTCCACCTGATATATTGGCTCTTCGCCCGGAGCGTCTTGGAGTAGAACAGTTTATTGACCTCACAAAAATATTGGAAAAGGAATAAATAATAACAGTTTTCCTTTGTAAATGAATAAAAATATATTAGCTTTGCATGTAATTTTACATGCAAAGCTAATATATTTTTAAGTAAGTGATAAAACCACCTGCTTATATCGCTTAATTTTTTTCTCACCTACTTACTACATACTTATTCATTTAAGAAGCATATGTCAGAAACAATTAAAAGTCGGCTTATAGAATTGTTGAAAGTCAAGCGGATGACTCAGACCGAGTTTGCAAGAAGGCTTGGTGCCTCCCCTACATATTTGGGAGCAATGCGTAAGGCAATGCCTGCGGACAAACTGAGAAAGGTATATGAAATGTTTCCGGACCTTAATCAAAACTGGTTATTATATGGAGAAGGCGAAATGTTGGTGACGAAGGACGATGCCCGTGAATTAAGTAAAGATTATGTGGTTCCGTTATTGCCGGTTGATGCCTACGCGGGGAATTTGCAGATGTGGAACGAGGGAGTGCAGTTGCGTGATTGTGATAAAGTAGTATCTCCCGTGCCCGGTGTTGATTTTGGAATAAGGGTAATGGGAAATTCCATGGAACCGGAGTTTCAGAGTGGCTCGATTATTTTTATTAAAAGAATAAATGAGAAAGCATTTATCCCGTGGGGTAATCCGATGGTTATAGACACGGAAAACGGAGTGCTGGTCAAATTGGTTTACCCTTCGGATTATGGCAAAGCTAATGGAAAATATGAGAATGAGTATATTGAGGCAAGAAGCTATAATCCTGCCTATCCCCCAATTCAGATTCCGACCGATAGTATTTACGGAATCTACAGGGTTATAACGGGAATTAGAAATTATTCCACGCTTTAAAACAGTTTCTAAAATTTTCTTTTTTATTATGTGGAATCGTGTGAATAAAATAGCGGGATTTTTTTCTAAATTTGTGAAATGAACTGTAGATTTCACCACTTTGACTATACATGTTATATTCTTTTGGTAATTGCATTTCTGTGTTTTATAACAGGATGCGATAGCCGCCACAAAAGGGCATTCGACAATGTCCCTGATGAGATTGTCGGGTTGTCGGAAACATCTGCTTCTTTAAATCGGGGAACACATAATATAGAAACACAAAGCGGGGATACTAATGAGAAGCCGATGTCTGGAATGACTGTATCCGAATCGTATGGAGCTTCCACATTTGTTGGAAACGACGGGTTGAAAAGAATTGCGGTTCGGACGATCGGTTCTTTACGGCAAGTGCTTAATGATTCTAATGCGACGCAACTCGAAGCGGCAGAAAGATTAGGGATACAGCCTATCGGAGATATTCGCGGAGCTTACCACACAAAGCGTCCCGTGGTAAAGATTGAGTCCGGAGAGGAATATGAGGTTGACGAACTGAAACATTCACTGCCGTTTCTTGTACCGGAGGCAGCGCGTCTGCTGTCTGACATAGGGAGAAGTTTTAATGATTCCCTCAAATCGAGAGGAGGAGAGGGCTACCGAATCAAGGTAACTTCTTTATTGCGTACACCGCAGACTGTCAAGAAATTGCGCAAGGTGAACATAAATGCTACCGAAGTGTCGACTCATCAGTATGCCACAACATTTGATATTTCATACACCAAATTCCATAAATACGGTGTCGGCCCGGATATACATGACGGGGATCTTAAAAACCTGCTTGCCGAAATATTGTATAATCTGCGTGAAAAAGGGCGTTGTTATGTAAAATTCGAGAGACACACATCTTGTTTTCATATTACCTGTAGATAACTTCTTGCAATTAAGAAAAATTTGACAATTTAATTTTGTAAATTTCTTATAAAAAATGTGTAACTTTACAAAGAGAACTCCTTTCTTTGAAAAGAGGGGTAGGTCTTTGGAAAAACAGAGTAAAATAGAATGAAAACGCAGAAAGTACACATTAATTAATGAATATAAGTTTGTAACATAAATTAATGAGTATGAGTTTGTAATATAAACTTGGGTTTGTAATATAAATTTGAGTCTGTAATATAAACTTGGGTCTGTAATATAATTTGAGTTTGTAATATAAATTAATGAATATAAGTCCGTATCATATTCCAGCGCTTCTTCCGGAAGCTATCAAGGGGTTAAACATAAGGGAAGGAGGAGTTTATGTCGATGTGACATTTGGAGGGGGAGGCCATTCCCGCGCTATCCTTTCCGAACTCGGGCCGGAAGGGCACCTGTACGGGTTTGACAGGGATATTGACGCGTATCAAAATGCGGCGGACGACGCGCGGTTTACATTTGTACATTCGGACTTCAGATACATAAAAAATTTTCTTCATTTTTACGGTGAGGATAAGGTGGACGGAATACTTGGGGATCTGGGTGTGTCGTTTCATCATTTCGATGATTCATCGCGGGGTTTTTCGTTCCGGACGGACGCGCCTCTTGACATGCGCATGAACCGGAGTGCGAAAAAAACCGCACGGGATGTCGCAAACGATTATTCTGTAGAATCACTTGAAAGGATTTTCCGGATGTATACGGATCTGAAGAAACCGAAAGCTCTGGCAAGTGCGATAGTGAAGAGCCGGGAGTCTGCACCGATCGAGACGACACAACAGTTGTGCAAGTCGGTGTCAGGGGTATTGAATCCGAAATCGGAGAAAAAAGATCTGGCGCAGGTGTTTCAGGCATTCCGGATTGAGGTTAACGGAGAGATGGACGCGTTGAAGAAGTTTCTTCAGTCTACACTTAGCATACTGAATCCCGGAGGCAGACTCGCGGTGATAACATATCATTCTATTGAGGACCGTATAGTCAAGAATTTTATGAAGACCGGAAATGTGGAGGGTGTCGAAGAGAAGGATTTTTTCGGAAGGGTAAATTCTCCGTGGAAACAGATTACTCGTTCTCCGATAGTTCCGGCTGAAGAAGAGGTGGAGATGAATCCGAGATCAAGGAGTGCGAAACTTAGAATAGTGGAGTTTATAGGGGCACAGGAATGAAGGGAGGATCGATATGAGCGTAGAGGGGAAAAGTGACAAAAAGAAGAAATCGTCAGGAAGGGGCTGGGTCAGCGAACTTCGCTACGGGCGCACCTTGTCGATAGAGTTTTTTCGCAACAATGCCTGGATTATGATCATCATTGTTGTGATATTGCTGGCGTTAATGGGGTTGCGTTACAAGACCCGCACAAAAATGAGCGAGATAAAGCAACTGACAGTAGAATTGCAACGAGCAGAGAGTAATAAACTTCAGGAGAAAGCACTGTATATGTCGCTTATACGTGAGACAGAGATGATAAAGATGGTAAGGGAGAAGAATCTGAATCTGCAGTTTCAGGAACAGCCACCGTATGAATTAACCGACACAATAATAAGAGATAATCGATAGGAGACGATAGGGGAATAAATGGGAAAGACAAATAAAAAAAATATATTATGGCGCTATGGTCTGATAACCCTGGCATTCGTAGTATTTTCAATATTTGTGGTTATCAAGTTGCTGTATGCAACGGTTATAGAGGCTCCCGCCTGGAATGAGCGTGCGCGTCGGGAATTATCGCGTATAGACACTATCCGTCCGGAACGGGGGAAGATATTGTCATGTAACGGAAATATACTTGCTTGTAATGTCAAGGTTTATGATATCAAGATAGATTTGCGTCATAACAAGGTTAAGGCAATGCGTTCGATTCCGTGGGAAAAGGTAGACAGTCTTGCTGATTCCCTTGATGTTTATTATCCGCGCATCGCAAATCTTCAGAAGGCACATCCCGATACATTTGCCAAATACAGCTGGCATGCAAGATTGAGACGCGAGTTTGAGAAGGCAGACAGTTGCCGTCCAAGGGCACTGCGTCTTGCCAAGGGGAAAACGCTTGAGGATTTCGAGAAGATAAAAGGTTTTCCATTGCTCAAAGATTTCAAGGGGAAGGGCTTCCGTAATCCGGTTTACAAAGAGGAGAAGAATGTCCGGATGTATCCTTACGGCAAGATGGCTTATCGTAGCATCGGACGTGTAAACGAGAATTTTGCCACCCGCCAGATCCATGGATATTCAGGATTGGAAAAGGATCTTGACAGTCTTTTGTACGGAAAACCCGGACTTGCCAAGAGGGTGGCAATGACCCGAGGTATCGGGAGTTGGGTGTCATCTCCGGCAAAGAGGGGGTATGATATCCGCACAACGATAGATATCGATCTGCAGGATATGCTTGAAGAGGAGTTGCATAATATCTGTCTTGAAGCTCATGCAGAGTGGGGAACGGCGATATTGATGGAAGTAAGTACAGGTGAGATAAAGGCAATTTCAAATATAGAGCGTCTTGACGACGGTAGCTATGGTGAGGCACTCAACCGTGCGGTACTTCCTTATGAGCCCGGTTCCGTGATGAAGCCGATATCTCTTATGATTGCTTTTGAGGACGGGTTGGTGAAGAGTGTCAATGATATGGTGTCGTGTGCGCCTTTCCAAAGGACTTCGGATCCCCATGGTTCGGGAATGAAGACGATGAAGCAGGTAATAGAGCAGTCATCCAACACGGGTATTTCGCGCGTGATATTCCGAGGTTACGAAAAAGACCCATCAAAGTTTTATGACCGTATGGCAAAGATGGGATTTTTTGAGCCGATCAGATCCGGTATAGCAGGGGAATGTATACCGCGCATCCGGAAACTGCTTCCAAAAGATTCAAGAGGTAATAATATTACCATGACTGCGCGGCATCTTGATCTTGCCCGTCAGGCATACGGATACAACACAGAATTGCCGCCCTTGTTCACACTTTCCGTATACAACGCCATTGCCAATGGTGGTAGATATGTCCGGCCACATCTTATGAAGGGTCTTATAGACGAGGAGGGGAATGATTCAATAATACCAATTCAGTATATCCGCGACCGCATATGTTCGGAAGAGACAGCCAGGAAAGTCAGGGAATGCATAAAGGAGGTTGTATGGGGAGAACATGGCACCGCGCGTGCCGTACGTGATGACAGGGTTTGTGTGGTAGGGAAGACCGGAACAGCATATCCTGTTGAGAAAGGTGTTTACAACACAGCCAAGCGCCGATATGCATTTGCCGGATTCTTCCCGTATGAGGCGCCCCGTTACAGCTGTATAGCACTTGTGTTAGGACCCAGCGGCACATCTGCCAACCGCACTTCAGGACAGGTAGTGAAGAATATGGCATTGAAGATGTATTCCCGTGGAATGCTTGATGCTAATGTAAATTACCGAACAAACAATGTGAAGAGTGTGCCTGTGGTGGATGCATCCACGAGGAGTACAAAAACTTTGGCATCGGCGATCAATGTAGACAAAGTTAAAAGAGTAAAGACAAAACCGCTTGTTTCTTCGGGAAGAATGCCGGATGTTACGGGTTATGATGCAATATCGGCAATATCCATTCTTGAGAAATCGGGGATGCGGGTGCAACTGCGAGGAGAAGGGAGAGTCGTCGCGCAATCGGTGGAAGCCGGTACAGAGTTGAAGCGAGGGGGAGTCGTGACATTGACTTTAAAGATATAAAATAAAATATTTAGCGGTAGGAAAGCTGCATTAAAGATAAAAACAAAAACCAGAGTATTATGGCCATAAAATTATCTTACCTGATAGAGGGAATTGAGCCGTTGGAGGTAATAGGAGATATTGAACGTAATATTTCGGGACTTGAGAGCGATTCCCGGAAAGTGATCAAAGATGGGATGTTTGTCGCAGTCCGGGGAGTAAATACGGATGGTCACAAATATATACCGGTAGTTGCAAGCACACATGTGGGAGCCATAGTGTGCGAGCAGTTCCCATCTACTCTTGAGAATGGAATAACGTATATAAAGGTTGCCGATTCGAGTGTGGCGTTAGGTATACTTGCTTCTACATGGTACGGTAATCCGTCATCAAAGTTAAAGCTTGTCGGGGTGACAGGAACTAATGGCAAGACGACGACGGCCACACTTTTATATGAGATGGCGAAGCTTGAAGGGTATAAGGCCGGACTACTTTCTACCGTATGCAACTATATAATGGACGAGGCTGTTCCAACCACACATACCACGCCGGATCCGCTGACACTTAACGAGCTGCTTGCCCGTATGGTTGAATGCGGATGTGACTATGCGTTCATGGAGGTTTCCTCACATGCCTCACATCAGCACCGCATAGCCGGTCTGTGTTTTGCGGGAGCTGTATTCTCCAATCTGACCCGAGATCATCTTGATTATCATGGCACGGTAGAGAATTACATGAATGCCAAGAAGATGTTTTTTGATATGTTGCCAGCCGGAGCGTTCGCGCTTGTAAACGAAGATGACAAAGCAGGGCGTTATATGGTTCAGAACACCAAGGCAAAGGTTTATACATATTCGTTGCGTGCAGATGCCGATTTTCGATGCAAAGTTATAGAAACGAGGCTTGACGGCACGCTTCTTTCTCTGAATGGGAGAGATGTGGAGGTTGCGTTTACCGGCAAATTCAATGCATACAATCTTACGGCTGTATATGGCGCATCCTGTCTTATCGGATGGGATAAGGAAGAGATTTTAGTGAATATGAGCCGACTGGTGCCTGTGTCAGGACGATTCCAGACCATACAGACACCTGATGGAATTACCGCTATTGTGGATTATGCGCATACACCCGATGCTTTGGTCAATGTGCTGGATACAATCAGAGAGATAATCGGAGCCGGAGGAGAGATAACCACGGTAGTCGGAGCCGGAGGGAACCGCGATCACGGCAAACGTCCGATGATGGCATCTGAAGCGGCAAGACGTTCGGATTTGCTTTTGCTTACCTCAGACAACCCTCGTGATGAAGAGCCAGAAGATATTATTGCAGAGATGAAATCCGGTCTCAGTGCTACAGAACTCAGAAAGACCATTTGCATTACTGATCGTCGGGAAGCCATACGTACCGCGATGAAAATGACCAAGCCCGGCAGTGTTGTGCTCGTTGCAGGCAAGGGACACGAAACATATCAGGAAGTGAAAGGGGTTCGTCATCATTTCGATGACAGAGAGGAAATACGCAAGTGTTTTGAATAAATAAACGCGGATTATGATATACGCATTATTACAGTATTTTGAAGATTGGGATTTTCCGGGGCATAATTTGATGGGGTACATCACATTCCGTGCGGGAATATCCTTTGCGTTGTCAATGCTTATCGCTCTTGTGTTCGGACACAAGATAATAGAACGCCTGCAAAGGATGCAGGTAGGAGAGGTTGTAAGGAATCTGGGTCTTGAGGGACAGATGAAGAAGACCGGCACCCCAACAATGGGAGGAGTAATTATCATAATGTCGATACTGGTTCCGTTATTGCTTTTCGGCAATCTTTCCAATATCTATATGATACTTATGCTTATAGCGACTATATGGATGGGTGTCATAGGATTTCTTGATGATTACAGGAAATTGAAATATCATAACAAGGATGGCCTCAAGGGGAAGTATAAAGTTACAGGGCAGGTCGGACTGGGGCTTATAGTGGGAATTACCATGTGGCTTTCTCCATCCATAGTCATGAGCAAGAATGTTGAGATAGAGTCGCCCGGTTGCGATGAGACAGAGATTGTGGTGTTGAAAGAGGAGATAAAATCTCCACAGACTACTATTCCGTTTGTAAAAAACAATAACTTCAATTATGAGCAACTTACATCCTGGATCGGCGACAAGGAGATTTCCACGACATTAGGATGGTTGGTATTTGTGTTTGTGGTAATTTTTGTGGTAACGGCGGTCAGTAACGGAGCCAATCTTACAGACGGTCTTGACGGACTATGTGCAGGAACGTCTGCAATAATAGGTATTGCATTGCTTATCATGGCATATTTGGGCGGAAATGTCATATATTCAAGTTATCTGAATATAATGTATATACCGGGTTCAGAGGAGCTTGTTGTATATGCCGGAGCATTTATCGGGGCGTTGGTTGGATTTTTATGGTACAATGCATTTCCGGCACAGGTATTTATGGGAGATACCGGAAGTTTGACATTGGGCGGTATTTTGGCGGTATTTGCCATACTTATACGAAAAGAGCTGTTGATACCGCTGTTGTGTCTTATATTCTTCATAGAAGACCTTTCGGTAATGATGCAGGTGGGTTATTTCAAATACACAAAGAAGAAATACGGAGAGGGAAGAAGGATATTCAAGATGACGCCTATTCATCATCATTTTCAGAAAACGTTGGAGCCCGGTACGAAAGTGTTATGGAATCATCCTGCCCATCCGATTCCTGAGTCAAAGATAGTGACACGATTCTGGATAGTCGGGATACTTCTTGCCGTTCTGACATTTGTGACATTAAAGATACGATAAGTAAACAGTTTCTAATAAACTCGTTGTAAGAATAATTTCGAATAATGGAAAAACTGGTAGTATTAGGAGGTGGTGAAAGTGGAGTAGGAGCCGCCATACTTGGTAAGGACAAAGGTATGAAAGTGTTGCTTAGTGATGCTGGCACACTGAAGGAAGAATACAGGGATATGTTGGAGAAAGAGGGTATTGAGTATGAGGAGGGAGGTCATACTCCGGAGAAACTGCTTGATGCCGACATTGTAGTCAAGAGTCCCGGTATCCCGCCATATGCTCCAATGGTTGAACAGCTTGCCGCCCGAAATATACCTATTCTTTCAGAAATAGAGTTTGCCGGCAGATTCACGGATGCGAAGATGGTGTGCATAACAGGGAGTAATGGCAAAACGACAACGACATTACTGACCTATCACATATTAAAGAAGGCAGGATTAAATGTGGGTCTTGCCGGTAATGTGGGTAAGAGTCTTGCGTTACAGGTTTCGCGCGATCCTCACGATCTGTATGTGATAGAACTTTCAAGTTTCCAGCTTGAGAATATGTATGATTTCAAAGCCAATATCGCAGTGATAATGAATATAACCCCTGATCATCTTGACCGCTATGATCATAAGATGCAGAATTATATAAACGCCAAGTTCCGGATATTGCAGAATCAGACAAAGGATGATTATTTTATTTACTGGCAGGATGATCCGGTAATAAAGAAGCAGATACAACACTTGCAGATAGAGGCTATGCAGATGCCGTTCAGTGAGTTTTTTCAGGAAGACAGCGCAGCGTATGTTGACAATGGAATAGTAAAATTCGTCACACCGACAGAGGTCTGGGAGATACCGCGTGATAAACTGTCCCTGACAGGTCTACATAATTTGTATAATTCCATGGCGGCCGGTTTGTCAGCGACATTGCTTGATATAAAAAAGGATAAGATCCGGGAAGCTCTATCGGATTTTGAAGCTGTAGAGCATCGTCTTGAATATGTTGCAACAGTAGACGGTGTGAGGTATGTGAATGACTCCAAGGCGACTAATGTAAACTCGACATGGTATGCACTTGAAAGTGTCAATGTCCCGACAGTCCTTATATTGGGTGGTAAAGATAAGGGGAATGACTATACAGAGATAGAGCAACTTGTTTCCGAGAAGGTTAAGGCATTAGTGTGCATGGGTAAGGATAATACTAAATTACTTGACTTTTTCAAAGGGAAAGTGGCCACAATAGTCGACACACATTCCATGGAGGATGCAGTCAAAGCATGTGCGTCACTTGCTGAAAACGGGGACACGGTTCTTCTTTCGCCCTGTTGTGCAAGTTTCGATCTTTTCAGCAGCTATGAAGACCGGGGCAGAAAGTTTAAAGAGGAGGTACGCAAGCTCAATAAAGAGGCATAAGGGTAAAGATATTCTAAAACAAAAAGCCAAAATAATAAGGAGATAAAGGATGCCGGATATAAACGGGAAAATTTCAGGAATAGAGATAAACGAGACAATAGACGGTGTTTCGGCAGGGGCAGTGGAACGTAAACCCAATAAGACGGCAAGAGATAAAATAGTTGTCAAGCGGTCAGCTCCCGATCCATATATATGGGGAATATACATAATGTTCCTCCTTATCAGCATAGTGGAACTTTTCAGTGCGTCGAGCACCGAGGTAACATCGGCGAACGTATATAGTCCTTTAATTCGACATGGAATCTTTCTCGGGCTTGGTTTTGTCATAGTGCTCTGGATCCAGAATACTCATTATATCTATATGAGGCGTTTTGCCTGGGTGTTTGCCATGATTTCGTTGCTATTGCTTATTATGGCATCGGTTGCCGGAGTTGATATCAACGGTGCGCAGCGTGCCATCAGTGTAGCAGGAATGACTATCCAGCCAGCTGAGATAGTAAAACTTGCCGTGGTATTGCTTTTGGCATCTATCTTATCGAAGAATCAGACTCCCGGTGGAGTTACGAACCGAGGGGTTGTTCTGTCAGCAGTAGTTGTAATGATATTTGCCGCTCTTCTATGGAAAAATGGTCTGACCAACACCATATTGCTGATGGTAGTCAGTCTTTGTATGTTTCTAATAGGAGGTATTCAGTTTAAGAAGGTGATATGTGTGTTGGGACTGTATGGGATATGTGCTTCAGCACTGCTTGCCGCGAAATACACGGACTCCACCCCGGATGCGACAGAATTTGATGCGGTACAGAAAACGGAAGTTGTCGATCAGACAAAAGATTCCGGGGTGTTGTCAGGAAAAGGCCGTGCGGATACGCATAAGGGAAGGATAAGCCGTTTCTTGCATGGGGTGTCACCGGATGATAAAATGGATGACTATAACCGACAGGTAATACTGTCGAAGTTTGCTCAGGCAAACGGAGGTCTTATGGGGCAAGGTCCCGGCAATTCACGCGAAAGTGCCCGTCTGCCACTTGCGTTCTCTGATTATATTTATTCCATTATTGTTGAAGATACCGGATTTGTGGGAGGGGCATTTCTTCTTTTACTATATTTGCTGCTTCTCGCCAGAGCGGGTAGACTTGCATATAAATGTTCGAGGGCATTTCCGGCATTCCTTATCATGGGATGTGCTGTAATGATAGTATTTCAGGCACTTGTCCACATGGCCATCGTTACCGGTCTTTTCCCGGTTTCGGGTCAGCCATTACCGTTCATTTCCAAAGGAGGCACATCTGTACTTGTGATGTCTGCCGCCATAGGTATGATGCTTTCGGTAAGCAGATATGCTGTCACATCGGGAAACAAGAAAGAGATAAAAGCGGAAGGCAAGGCACTGCCGGAAGATATGCAGGCGGCCAACTTCAGTAATTATGAATTGAAAGAATAGTGCAAAGGATATGAAAAGAAAGATATTGATAAGCGGCGGTGGTACAGGAGGGCATATTTTCCCTGCATTGTCAATTGCCAATTGCATAAAGAGAAGGATGGATGCCGATATTCTTTTCGTTGGAGCAGAGAATCGGATGGAGATGGACCGAGTTCCGGCCGCCGGGTATGATATAAAGGGACTTCCGGTTGCAGGTTTCAACAGGAAGAATCTTTTAAAAAACATACCTGTGCTTGTAAAACTGGCAAAAAGCATCAGAATGTCGCGTAAAATAGTAAAGGATTTTAAACCGGATATCGCTATCGGTGTCGGTGGCTATGCATCCGGGCCCTTACTCAAAGCCGCCCAGCGGGCGGGAGTCCCGACATTGTTACAGGAACAGAACTCATATGCAGGCGTGACAAATAAACTGTTGGCAGCCAAAGCAAAAAAAATATGTGTTGCATATGATGGGATGGAGCGATTCTTTCCATCTGACAGGATAGTCAAGACGGGGAATCCGGTGCGGAAGGATTTGCTTGAACGTAAGGGAGATGCAGCAAAATCAAGAGCATTATTCGGTCTTGATTCCGAGAAGCCGACAGTGCTTGTTGTCGGTGGCAGTCTTGGTGCGCTAACACTCAATGAAACTTTGGAGCGGGATATCAAAAAACTGGTAGATCAAGGATTGCAGGTGATCTGGCAGACCGGGAAAAACTTTGGTACCAGAGGAGAGGAAGCATCCAGGAACCTGAAGGGAGTTGTAGTCACACAGTTCATTACAGACATGGGGGCGGCATATTCCGCCGCAACACTTGTAGTGAGTCGTGCCGGAGCCGGAGCTATCAGTGAACTTGAATTACTTGGGAAGCCGGTAATACTTGTGCCGTCGCCCAATGTGGCCGAAGATCATCAGCGCAAGAATGCGCTTGCACTCTCGACGCGGGGAGCTGCGGTGATGGTTCCCGATTCCGAGGCAAGGAATAAACTCTCAGATGAGATCATAGGGCTTGCCACGGATGAAAAGCGGCTTGCCGATATGTCAGAAAGAATTAAGGATATGGCTTGTCCGGAGAGTGACGAGCTTATTGTAGACGAGATAGAAAAGATTTTAGGAAGTATGGGCAAATGATCCATAACTTTCCAGTATAAAAGAGAATATGCAGAAACTGTATTTTGTAGGGGCAGGAGGAATAGGGATGGCTAACCTTGTGAGATATTTTCTCAAGAAGGGGAGTAAAGTAGCGGGTTATGACCGCACACCATCAGAATTGACCGATCATCTGATATCGGAGGGGGCACAGCTTGTGTTTGAAGATTCAGAAGATAATATACCAGAAGCATTTCGTGATGTTGCACACACACTTGTTGTGTACACGCCAGCCGTTCCCGAGAGTAACAGGATTTTAAGTTATTTCCGTAAGAATGGATTTGAGATAGTGAAGAGGGCCGCGTTGTTGGGAAAGATTACAGCTACAACGGACGCAATCTGTGTTGCCGGCTCTCATGGCAAGACCACAACTTCCTCAATGATTGCCAATATAATGATGCAGACACCACATGGGTGTACGGCTTTTTTAGGGGGTATTTTGCGAAATACCGGAAGTAATCTGGTACTTGATGAGCGGTCAAGATTCTCCGTGATTGAGGCTGACGAATATGATCGTTCATTTCATCATCTTCATCCATATATAGGGGTAGTTACATCAACAGATCCAGATCATCTTGATATTTATGGAGATGAAGATCATTATCTTGAGGCATTTTCCATTTTTACCTCTTTGATACGGGAAGGTGGTACGCTTATCACCCATACGGGCCTGAAATATCATCCCATGGTTGGAAAGGATGTGAAAATAGAAACCTATAGCGCGGGAGAAGGCGGGGATTGGCATACAAGTGATATCAAATACGGTAACGGGACGTTGAGTTTTACTCTTATAGGTCCGGACGGGTTAAGAATCGAGGATATAGAACTCGGAGTGCCCGTAGAGATAAATATAGACAATGCGGTGGCCGCCGCTGCCGCCGCATATCATGCCGGTGCGACAGTTGATGATATAAAAAGGGGATTAAAAAACTTCAAGGGTGCCAAGCGACGTTTTGAAGTATGGCTTGACGGGAAAGAGCCGGGAAACGGGATCGTGCTAATAGATGATTATGCACATAGTCCCAACGAAGTCAAATCATCCATAGCCTCAGTAAAGAAGTTGTATCCCCGACGTAAGCTGGCAGTAATATTCCAGCCACATCTTTATACCCGTACACGTGATTTTGCGGATGATTTTGCCAAGGCATTGTCAACGGCCGATACGGTGATAATGCCGGAAATCTATCCTGCAAGAGAACTGCCGATACCCGGAATTACATCAAAAACAATACTTGATAAAGTTGAGGGATGTGAAAAAATTTACTGTGAAAGAAAAGATTTGTTGAATCTGATAAAAAATATTAATTTTGAAATGCTTATGACTCTGGGAGCCGCAGATATTGACAGGCTGCTTCCAGAGATAAAAAAGCTGCTTGAAGACAAGTGTTAGCGTATATTTGACCGGACAATGAAAAAGACTATCCTTAAATGGGCACTACTGTTGCTGTTGATGGGGTATACAGCATGGGTTACTGTGTGGGCGCATGATATGGCCGCCAAGGATGTCTGTGTGGGTTTTGAGATAGATGTAAATGGGAACAATTCCATGGATTCGATTGTCAGGGCCGGTCTGGAAAAGGAGTTGAAGAACTATCCTCAGCGAATAGCCGGCACCCCTGTCATAAAGCTTGATGCCGAAAAGATAGAGAGATATCTTCGTAATATGAATCTTTTCGAGGAGGTTAGCTGTATGCTGACATCCGATAACAGATTGTTGGTTCAGGCCACACCGTTGGTTCCCGTGATGCGAGTGTTTACTCAAGACAAGTCGTACTATATAAACAAGACAGGGAAGTATATTGAGGCGTTACCGGAGTTTTATACCAACGTGCCAGTGGTGCGGGGCGAGTTTACCAAGAGTTTTCCGCCAAAGGATGTTATTCCTATGGTGAATAAGATAGAAAATGATAAATTCATGAAAGAGGTTACAGGGATGCTTGTAGCCAGGGACCGTAATAATCTGATTATTGTTCCCCGAATACGGGGTCATGTCATAAATTTTGGAGATACCACACGTCTTGACGAGAAAGTAGGTATGTTAAAGCTTTTTTACAGGAAAGTTATGCCGGAGAAGGGATGGAATGAATATGATACAATCTCTGTAAAATACAGGGGTCAGATCGTTGCGACACGTCGAATAAAGCCGGTTGCGACGGCACCAGTCATAGAAGAGGATATTGATTTGGAGGAGCATACGTTGCCACAGATAGACGATGTAAACGAATAAGTAAGGAAACAGACACACTATATAGATAAATATGGCTGATGAGAAATATGTAGCGGCAGTAGAAATAAGTAGTTCAAAGGTTCTGGCAGTAGTAGGTAAATATAACTGCATGACCGGCGAGCTTGATGTTATTGCCGCAGAACAGGAGAAAGGACTTGAAAGCGTAAAATATGGACTGATACGTAATGTAGAGGAGGTTTGGATGCGTATAGCGCGTCTTATACAGCGTCTTGAGAGTAAGCCGGCGGTAGCACCCCGAAAAATAACGGGTGTTTTTGTCGGTCTTTCGGGAGTGTCTTTGCGGTCAATAGCAGTTCCGGTCTCAATCAATTTAGGGGATGACATAGAGATAACGGATGAGATTCTTGATCGCCTGTTCACGCAGACCCGTACCTCAGCGATTGATTCCTCACTTGAGGTAGTGGATGCGGTGCCCCGGGTCTATAAAGTAGGTCAGCAGGAAACGTTATCACCCAAAGGAATAATAGGGAGCAGTATTTCCGCAGAGTTTGATCTGATAGTGTGTCGGAAAGAGATGAAGCGTAATATAATGCGTGTCTTTGAGGATAAATTGAAGACGCAGCTTAAGATGCGGGGTCTCGTTGTGACGGCACTTGCCACCGGTCAGGTAGTACTGACCGATGAAGAGAAACGCCTTGGATGTATGCTTGTGGACATGGGGGCGGAGACCACCACTGTGACAATCTACAAGAATGGTCATCTGGTATATTTTGCCACACTTCCGATGGGAGGACGCAATATAACACGCGATCTGACATCATTGACATTGCTTGAGGAGAAAGCGGAGGAGATCAAGATAGCCTCCGGCAATGCCATTCCACGGGAGACGGTTACCACCCTAAACTATAATGGAGTCAAAGATTCGGATGTATCGAATCTAATAGTTGCCCGTGCAGAAGAGATAGTTGTCAATATACTTAAGCAGATTCGTTATGCGGAGCTTAAAGAGACGGATCTTCCGGCAGGGATTATTTGCATCGGAGGGGCATCCAAGTTAAACGGGATAATGGATCTGATAGCAGACAAGAGCAGCCTGCCGGTACACAGAGGGGCACTTCCGAAATATATTCAGGTACAAGATATGAGAATCAATTCTTCGGAGCTGGTAGAGGCAGTAAGCGTCCTATACGCCGGTGCGACAGGAGCAGACGAGGCATGTCTTGAAACAATAGATAATAACGAACTGCCAGTTACCGGAGAGGAACCTGAGGATGAAATAATAGAAGAACCACAACCTGAGCCACGTGAATTCTGGTTTACAAAGATAATAAGGAGAGGGAAAGACGCTGTTTCCGGAATGTTTGGCGATACAGAGGATGACTCAGAGAGTTTAGAATAAACCGGATAGGAACAAACATCAAATATATGGATATGAATATAAGCAATCCCGATTTTCACGATTTAGGAGACGACTCCGGATTTGTGGAGGATGCAAACAATTATATAATCAAGGTAATCGGAGTAGGAGGCGGAGGTAACAATGCTGTAAACTATATGTTTGAGCAGAAGATACCATATGTTAATTTTGTTGTCTGCAATACAGACAAACAGGCGTTGAACATGTCTCCGGTTCCGAACAAGCTGTTGTTGGGAGAGGAGATTACAAAGGGTCTCGGAGCCGGGAATGTTCCCGAAGTTGGCCGTAAATGTGCCGAAGCATCGAAAGAAGCGATAAGCGCATTGTTCCAGGATCAGACGGAGATGGTTTTTATTACCGCCGGAATGGGAGGTGGCACCGGTACGGGTGCGGCGCCGGTCGTAGCCCGTCTTGCCAAAGAGGCAGGAATGCTGACTATCGGAATTGTGACAGTGCCATTTATTTTTGAAGGAGAGAAGAAGATATATAAGGCACTTCAGGGAGCGAAGGAGATGCAGAAGTATGTGGATGCGCTTTTGCTTATCAATAACGAGAACCTGATAGAGCTGTATAAAGATCTGACATTTTTCAATGCCTTCGGCAAAGCTGATGACACACTTGCCAATGCAGCCCGTTCGATTTCAGAGATTATTTCGGAACCGATGTACATCAATGTGGATTTTCAGGATGTGAAGACCACACTTAAGGATTCCAAGACAGCGATAATCTCAACAGCTATCGGAGAGGGTAAAAACAGGATATCAGATGCAATAAACAAGGCGTTGCATTCACCATTGTTAAAGAAACATGATATCAACACATCGAAGAGGTTGCTTATAAAGTTTATGTGCTCCAGAGATGCGGAGAATCCGTTACGCGCTGAGGAGATGGCAGAAATTACGCAGTTTACCAACCGTCTCTCCAAGACACTGGATGTCAAGTGGGGTATCGGAGATAAGCCGGAGCTTGGTGATTCAGTGAAGGTTACAATTCTCGCAACCGGATTTGATGTGACTATCAAGGAGGGAGACAACTCTTCTTCACAAAAAGATAAAGGAGAGAAAGATACCGGACCTATAAAATTTGAAGGTGAAACTGAGAATAAATTCGCTGTAAGAGAGGAGAAGGGTAAGGTTCAGACCGAAGAGCAGAAAGAGATAGCTGAAGTTTACGGTACAGAAAAGATGAAGGAGCATTCCCGTGCATCCGATGAATTGCGTTATGTTGTGCTCAAGCCCTCCCAGTTTGATGATTTTGAAGTGATAGCGATGCTTGAGAAAACTCCGGTATTCCGTCGTCATCCCGGTTTTAAGGATGATCTTGACAAAATAGGGCAGCATGTTCGTGTTGCGGATCGAGCACGCGAACCAGAAAGTAAAGATGAAAAGAGTTCAAACAAGATAACTTTTTGAAACATTTTAGAGGGTGAAGTTAACTTCACCCTCTAAGAGTGTGTTTACTTTTAACACGAATTATATTTAGAGAATGATTGCTAAATTCTATTGGCTCATATAAAGGATCTTTTTGGCTAATTTCTCCAAGCCTCATCAGTCGCATAGCCCGCTATGCTTCTTCTTCAACTTGTGAAATTATCTCAAAAACCTCTCTTTACCTGAACCAATGTTAAAAGTAAACACACTCTAAAATTATACTAATTTGATTTAAGTTCGGCATACAGCTATTCGCCTTGCGTTTCCAACGGGAAAATTTAACCACACGGTCCATGTCCAAAATCTCCTGCGTTGTCAGCACATACAAAGCATCATAAATATTCTTTTCTGCCAATTCCTTCTGGGAATATCTGTCCATTGTCTCTTTTTTGAAAACTATTATGTGGTTTATCTTTGCAACAGTGTCCAGCTTGTCTGTAAAATAATTATGTTCCAATCTCCCGCATGTAAAATCATACACCCGTTCACCCGGAGGAATCGCATTTAGTTTAATTTTGTTTCTAAACACATATCCGGGTGATATCTCCACAATTTGATCAGCTGTTGTCACCGGCATTGTTCTTTGGGCAACATATATTACATCACTGTCATTATTCTCGACAGAGTATCTCACATCATATGGATCATAATATGATTCTTCACTTTCACATCTGAATGAACAGAGTAAAAAGACACAGATCGTAGCAAAAAGCAGATAATATTTTCTTAAAATAATCATATAACTCATTTAAGTAAGTGGTAAATTAATGCTGTTTTATCCGTCATACTCACTAAAAACAAGAATATCAACAGCTACAAAATATTACAAAGCATTTGTTTTTAGTTCTCTTCATGCTTCATTGGAAACGGAATCACACAGCCCATATCGAGAATCTCTCTGGTACTTAGCTTGTATATCGCGTCATAAATATTCTTCTCGGCCATCTCTTCCTTGGTATACTTGTCAATGGTTCCCTTTCTGAAAACGATTATATGGTTAATTCTCATAATAGTATCCATGGAGTTTCTGAAGGTATTATAATACAAGTCCCCGGCACACAATTTGTCTAAGCTCTTCCCCGGTAAAATTTCAATTAAACTAATATGTTTATTAAAAACATAACTCGGAGATATTCCGGTTGTCTGGTCAGAAGTTGTTATCGGTAAATCTCTATAAACTACATATATTGTGTCACTGTCGTTATTCTTTATTGAATAATCAACAGTGAAATCATTATTTTCGTCATCCATATAAAGGCAACTTGAAGAGCTGAATATAAATGCACAGATGGCAACAATCAGTGGATAATATTTTTTTAAGATATTCATAAACAAACTGATTAAATAAATATAAAACAGAATTCCCAACCACTAATTTTGGGATCAGATACCGGAATTTTATCTCTATTGGGGTTGTCTGTTCTTGGATTTTTATATGGAGAATCTACTCCTGTAACAAATGAGTTATAATTAAAATAATCCTCTCCTTCTCCACCGCCATATTTCTTATTAAAATGCTTTGCGCCTCTTCTACTGGCATCTTCTTCAAACCAACGCAGACTATGAGACGAATAAGTTTTTCCATCTTCGCCTGTTATCGGTTCGCTGCTTCCGGCACTTTATATGATAAAATGATACAAAAGAAAGAGCAACAACTTAGGTTTGTGGAAAACTGATTTTTTTCATAGAAAGGCAATTTTAAGGTTAAGAAACTGTTTAAATTTATTACGAAAAGTTTTATATAATAGTTCTTTCGGTAATTTTGCGGTTCTTTTTGGCTGTTTCCGCCAAGTTTCGTCGGTCAAAACCGATAGGTTTCTCCCTTCTCAACTCGCGGAACCACCTCAAAAATAACTCTCAAAATTCCTCGAAAATAAATTTAAACAGTTTCTAATAAATTATGGCTGAATAACTATTTGATTCCGCAAGTTAAATTAAAAAATATTAAAAAGCAAGAAATATTGTAAAATCATTAAAACAATGGCAAGAAAATTTAAAATTGAAGTTCAAAATGGTTGGTTTTCTAATGCCCGAAGTAGACCCCATTTTGATCTGGCGTGCGCCAGATATAGGGTAAAAAGGCTGTCCGGTCTCAGATAATTGTCGACTTGAGGACAAGTCGACTTCCCAAAAGTCGGGTACATCCCGGCGGCTTTTGATATAAGTAAGTATTCAGATTTAATTATTTTGATATATCCCATTTTATGTAGTTAAGGGGAAAATAGTTATATTTACACGAAATTTGAGAATTCCTTTTTTACAGATAGAAAAGATATATGACCGAAAATAGATTCGAGATGGTTGCCAAGACCTTTCAAGGTCTTGAAGATGTCTTGCGTGATGAATTGATAAGCCTTGGAGCTGAAAATGTGGAGATGGGTCGCCGGATGGTTAGTTTTGAGGGGGATCTTGCGACAATGTATAGGGCAAATCTATGTTGCCGGACAGCATTGCGTATACTCAAACCGATAGAAAAATTTACGGCTCACGATCCGGAAGAACTTTATGATATAGTGCGCGAGATAGAGTGGGACAAATATATGGGATTGAAAACCACATTCTCGATAGACTCAACAGTGAACAGTGACGAATTCTCTCATTCAAAGTTCGTGACATACAGAGTAAAAGATGGTATAGTAGATTATTTTAAGGAAAAATACGGAGAACGGCCATCGGTACGCGTAGCCGGCGCAGATTTAGTATTGAATGTACATATTTTTGAAGACCGTGTGACAATCTCTCTTGATTCAAGCGGAGAGCCTCTTTCAAAACGCGGATATCGTGTAGATCAGACAACAGCTCCGATCAATGAAGTTCTTGCTGCCGGAATCATTATGAAAACGGGGTGGCGTGGGGACTCAAATTTTGTGGATCCGATGTGTGGCTCAGGTACATTTCTGATAGAGGCCGCACTTATAGCCGCGAATATCAATCCGGGTATTTTCCGTCAGCAATTCGCTTTCGAGAAGTGGCCTGATTTCGATAAGGAGTTGTTTGAGGATATCTATAACGATGACAGTGCCGAACGGGAATTTGAATATAAGATATATGGAGGAGATATAGATGCGGATGCCATAGCAATAGCACGTAAGAATATCAAAGAGGCCAAAGTAGATGATATGGTTGAGTTGGAATGGAAACCATTTTCCGAATGGACAGACAATGTTGATCCGGGAATTCTTGTAACTAATCCTCCGTATGGTGAGCGGCTTAAGCCGGATGATATGGCTGCGTTATATAAGAACATCGGCTTTACTCTGAAGAATTATTTTCAGGGGTGGCATGCATGGATTATAGGTCTGAATGATGAAGATTTCCGTAACATAGGTTTAAAGCCGACAGTGAAGATACCGTTGCTTAACGGGAGTCTGGAGTGTTCGTTGCGGGAATATGTTCTTTTTGACGGGAAATATGATGAGTTCAGAGCCAATGGCAATACTCTCGGCAAACATCTGTCAGATGATGAAGAGTCGAATTATCCGAAGAAGATGAAACATCTTTCCGACGACGACTGGAGGAAAGAAACCCGTAAATTCGGTCATGGCGATAAACCACGCAAGCCGTCGAAAGGTGGTTTCGGGAAAAACAGAGCGGAAGATGACATACGTGGCGGGAAGGACTTCGGGAAGCCCTCGAAGAAGTTTTCTCACGAAGAGAAGGGAGATTTTAAGGGTGGTTCCCGTCGGGATTTCAAAAAGAAGGAACACCGTGAATTCAAGGGAGGAGATCGCCGTGATTTCAAAGGGAATGACCGTCGTGATTTAAAAAAAGGCACGCATCAAGACTTCAAGCGTAACGAACGGAGTGAATATGCAGGCAATCGTGTCAGTCGCACAATACGTCAGGTAACGGACAAGGGTCCGAGCTTATCTGCCAATGATGCTATGGTTTTCTCGAAAGTTCCGATTCGCAGCCGTAAGAAACGGGATATAGAGAACAAGGATTGAAATATAGTAAACGGATAGATGAAGAATCCTACCACGGGAAATACAGGATTGGTTTTCGCTTTTGTGTTGTCAATAGCGATGTGTGTCGTGTCCTTTATTCTCGGAGGTTCTGCCGGTCATCTATCTTCCTCGGGTATATGTTTCCCATCACCGGATGAGTGGTCATTACCTACCAATCTTTCCTTTGGCCTTAATCTGGTGATAATCTCAGGAGTGGTAGTGGGGATACTGATATTGAATAAAACATACAACTTTATCACCACTACCGATACAGTGCTTCAGAGTTCATTATTGATTCTGATCTGCTCTAATGTCTTTATAGACAAAAGGGTGAATTCTTCTGTGCTGTTGGGTGCGGTCGTTGTTATAATATATTTTATATTGTTTGGTTGCTACAGGAACAAAAAATCCGCACCACAATTGTTTATTATCGGGACATTGGTGTCAATAGCAGGATTGTTCCAGTATGCAGCAATCCCGTACCTGTTGGCAGTTTTTTTTGCGGTAGTAGTTTTGAAGTGTATGTCATTCAAGGGGATGGTAGCTCTTGGAATGGGAGCGTTGACACCATACTGGATATTGGCAGGATTGGGGGTTATAGACCTGAGAGAGTTGAGTATGCCCGTACTTTCAACTGTCTTTACATACAATTTTATAGAGGAGGGCTATTTCTTGTTGTGGCTTAACTGTGGAATTACGGCACTCCTGTTTCTTTTCTGCTCTCTGTATAATGCTGTGAGTATGTACGCGGGTAACACAAGAAGGCGGCTGATGAACAACAGTACACTGATATTCGGATTGGTATCTTGTCTGAGTATAATGTTTGACATCGGGAATATGGTGGCATACATGACAGTGCTGTATCTTGCATGGGCAGTACAATTGGCTAATCTGTTCGCGCTGCATAATCTGAAGCACGGTCGGGCAATGATCGTGTCATTGTTGGTGCTTTACGTGGCAGCGATGGTAGGAATGATCTACGGAATTTAATTTTATTACTTTAGAAGGTTTTATTCAATGATCCATGTAGTCGGGTTTATTTGCTTGAAAGATATGCCCATTGTTGATTCCAGGATTTTACGAGTTTCTTCAAAACTATCAGTCGGGAGCATGCCGGTAAAAGTGATAGATTTAAGATTTTCATTAATCAGAATGTTCTGATTGAAATATAGGTTTAAATCAGAATTGATATCTTGCAAAGAAACAGATTCATAATATTTCATAAAATTCTGGCCAGTCAACTGTTTAGTCTTTGATTGCGTGGAAACGTCAATATCTCCTGTAATTGTATTAATTAGAGCCTTCTGCCCGGGTATAAGCTGAATATTGCTATTATTTAAATCAGAAGAAAGGACAATAGAGCCATTTTTAAGAAATACCTCCGCATAATTGTTGTTTTTTCGTGAAGTAACGGAGAAACAAGTTCCTAAAACGTTTATTTTAAAACCGTCTGCACATAAAGTAAAAGGACGTTTTTTGTCACGGGAGACTTCAAATGTGGCTTCACCAGAAAATGAGATTTCTCTTCCAGTATTATTAAAATCCCTTAATGTGTATGATAAATTGGACATTGGTCTTAAAATAACCATAGAACCATCGGGGAGTGTATAATTAGTATTTTCACCTTTTGAGGTGGATATTGTTATTTTTTTAGCCAACAGAGAGTCGTATTCCGATATTTTACTATTCCCCTTCACAATAACTACTGTTGCTATAATAAGAAGAGGTATAATAATAGCTGCGACACCAGAGAGTATCCGAACCCATTTTTTAAGAGATGTAGTGGATTTAATATCTTGGGATATCCTATTTTCAAGATTTTCCAATTCCAATTCAGAAAAAGAGAATTGTGATGACGCACGTTCCAACTGTTGATTTAGTTCCTCATCAGAGCAAGCAGAAATATTTTCTCTCAAATTGATCATTTCTGATTTTGAAATTGAATCATTTTTAAATTTATCTATAAGGTCATTCATTTTATCGCAAACTTATAAGGCTTATACTCATTGTAATTTCATTAATTCGTTGATAATCTTCCGTAACATTGGCAGTCCTTCGGAAAGACAATTGCTGACAGTCTTTTTACTTATCTTCAATTTGTCCGCAATCTCCTGATTAGATAATCCATTTATTCTGGATAGTAAAATAACAGATTGGAAACGAGTCGGCAGTTTGGATATAGCGGAATTAAAAAGATTAAGAAAGTCGGAATATTCCAATTCCTGGGAAGATGAAGTTTGTTCTGCAATTTTATCTTTAAGAACCTGATAATCCTCAAAGGCGGGAGCATTCACGGATTTTCTGAAATAGTCTATTCTTCGCCTGTAGGCGATAGATACCAAATAAGAAGATAAGTTGGTGTCAGGTTTAAGAATTTTACGATTATTCCAGAGCGTGAGGAAAATATCGTGAACAATTTCTTCAGCGTCCAATTTAGATTTAGTAGCTTTCGCAACATACGAAATCAGGCTTTTAGCATAGATATTGTATATGATAGATAAGGCACTTTTAGAATCATTTTTCAGAGCTTCCAAAAGTTTCGGTTGAATATTATTTACATCGCCTTGAGTCATAGGATGTAAAATTAAGAAATAGAAACGTATTGCCCAAGAAAAAAGTTAAAATTAAAAAATGTTATAAAACATCAAAAAATAAAGGGAAAATCGGAATGCAGATACGATAACATAGATATAAATTCTAAAAAACGATTTTTACAGAATAAACTATAAACAAATAACCTTAACATCTTTTTACACTTAACAGAAATGAATCTAAAGATTGTAAGAATGCTGTTTTTAGTAATGTTGAGTTTTGTTTTTACAGCGAATGGATATTCGCAAGAGGTACAGAATGTCAGCATACAAGTACAAAACAGTACCATCAAGAATGTTTTAGAAAAGCTTGAGGAGCAGACTACGTATGTGTTTTCATACAGAGATGATCTGTTGTCCAATCAAAAGAGAGTATCGATTGATTTAAAGAATGTGCCAATATCCAAGGTATTGGACGTAACCTTGTCCGGTACAAGTCTGAATTATTCCATTGTATCTCCAACCTCAATACTTATTAAAAAGAAAGAGGGTAAGAAGGCAGAAGCTAGCTCACATGTGAGTATTTCGGGAAATGTTGTAGATTCGCGGGGGGAGCCAGTGATAGGAGCTACGGTAGCTGTAAAGGGGACTACAATCGGGACTTCAACAGATTTAGACGGCAACTATACAATTAATAATGTTCCAAAGAATGGGACATTGGTCTTTACCTATATAGGATGTAATACAAAAGAGATAAAAGCAACCGACAGCAAAGGATTGGATCATGTCGTTTTAAGTGATGACGTGCAATTACTGTCTGAGGTGGTGGTAGTAGGGTACGGAACACAGAAGCGTGCGAACCTGACAGGTGCGGTTTCCACTATTACCGCAGATGATGTCAACGCCCGCCCCGTCTCATCAGCTGCCGGGGCATTACAAGGAGCAGATCCGTCCGTAAACTTAGCTTTCAATACCGGAAGTTTAGATTCAGATTATTCAATTGATATCCGAGGAGTAGCCTCCATCAACGGAGGCACACCTCTTGTCCTGTGTGACGGAATGGAAGTAAGTTTAAATCAGATCAATCCTAATGATATAGAGTCTATATCAATATTGAAAGATGCATCTGCATCAGCCATTTATGGAGCGAAGGCTTCATCGGGTGTTATTCTTATCACTACAAAAAGTGGAAAAAATTCTGACGGGAAAGTAAATGTAAGCTATAACGGTCGCGTAGGTTGGAGAGAGAGTACAACCTCAACGGATTTTATAACAACAGGATATGACCATGTAAGTATTGTGAACCAGTTTTACGAGATTACCCAAGGAAAGAAGATGTGGGGTTATTCTGACGAAGAGATGCAGATGCTACTTGACCGGAAGAATGATAAAACAGAGCATCCCGAACGCCCCTGGGCAATACGTGATGACAGCGGTAGATTGAGATTTTATTCAAATTTCGATTGGTATAATCATTTTTATAGAAGAACGCGTCCGGAGACAGAACATAATCTATCAGTGACCGGAGGTAATGATAAATTAAACTATTATGTAAGTGGCCGTTTCCTAAGTCAGGACGGAGTATTCAATATTTATAAAGATAATTATAAGAACTATTCTTTCCGAGCAAAATTAAACGCACGATTATATTCATTCGTAAGATATTCCGCAAATGTGAATTTTAATGTAACTGATTATAAGTATGGTGGTTATTATGATGAACAAATGACTATACATTCGTTACAATCGAATGTTAATTCAGCGGTTATGCCATATACACCAGAAGGAGCGATTGTACAGTATGTAAACACAATGACGGGCGCAAACTCACCGTTGGGTGCCGGACATGCGGGATTTTTGGCGGCAAATAATTCACACAACAAACGAGGGAACAAAGATCTTGTGATAACAAATCAATTGGATTTTGATATTACAAAGGATCTGGTTTTGACAGCATCTTACGCATATAAATACAGAAATCGAGGCATAACGAGAAGAAGCAATACCTTTGAATATGAGGATAAGAATGGAAAGACGCAGACTTTTAAGTCCGGCTCCATCTATGATTATTATCAGGAATTGCATCAGAATACCAATAGGCATAGTCTGAATATATTTGCCACGTATTCACATGAATGGAATGATGCACATAATTTCAAGGCAGTTGCGGGTGTACAGTACGAGGATAACAGATATACAGAATTAAATGCAAAAGAGAGTGACTTATTGAGTAGAGACCTGGATTCATTCAGTGTAGCAACAGGAGAGTCAACAATTACGCAGGACATCTCCGCTTATCGTACATTGGGTTATTTTGCCCGTGTGAATTACGACTACAAGGGACGTTATCTGGTAGAAGTAAGTGGAAGATTTGATGGGACCTCGCGATTCTCGGAAAAGGACAGATGGGGATTTTTTCCGTCGGCAAGCGTCGGATGGAGAATGAGCGATGAAGAATTCTGGTCTCCTATATCTAATCCATGGACAAATTCGAAGCTAAGAATATCTATAGGAAGTCTTGGAAATCAGCAGGTAAGTAATTATTCTTATTTTGATATGATTTCCACAGACAATATAATGACGGATTATACATTTGATGGGTTAGGAAGAGCAAATTATGCAAAAGTATCCGATCCGATTTCATCTGCGTTGACATGGGAAACAGTTGTAACATATAATGTAGGACTTGATCTCGGATTTTTCAATAATAGATTGACGGCCACTGCGGACTATTTTATTCGAGATACGAGAAATATGCTTACGCAGTCGTTAACACTGCCTTCTGTTTTTGGAGCAAAAACGCCAAAAGAGAATTGTGCCGATCTAAGAACTAACGGATGGGAATTATATGTAAGATGGAATGACAGCTTTAATATCTGCGGACGCCCATTTACATACGGAGTTTCGGCATCGATAGGAGATTATAAGTCTAAAATTACCAAGTATAACAATCCAGACCGAATAATAGGAGACAGTCATTATTATGAAGGCCAGGTATTAGGAGAGATATGGGGCTATAAAGTAAAAGGACTTTTTGCAACAGATGAAGATGCCGCCGCATATCAGTCTAAGATAAATGACAAGGCTGTAAATCAGCGTGTATATAATGCAAAGACAAAAGGGGAGAATATATTGAGAGCCGGAGATGTTGAATTCATAGACCTGGATGAGAACAATTCCATAGATCAAGGTTCAGGAACAGTAGATAACCCGGGAGATATGCGGGTAATTGGAAATAAATTGCCAAGATATAACTATTCATTCCGTCTTGATGGAAGCTATGCAGGATTTGATCTGTCAGTATTCTTTCAGGGAGTAGGAAAGCAGGACTGGTATCCTACAACATATGCCTACGATTTCTGGGGTCCATATTCTTTCCCGTCTCTTTCTTTTATACACAAGGATTTTATGGATAATGTATGGAGTGAGACAAATCAAGATGCTTATTTCCCGCGACCGAGAGGTTATGAGTCCTATTCAAACGGTGCGCTTGGAGTTGTAAATGACAGGTATCTTCAGAATGCATCTTATCTACGTCTGAAGAATCTTACGTTAGGGTATACAGTACCATTAAAGAGTAAGAAAGTGTTCAAGAATATCAGGGTCTATGTAACAGGAGAAAACCTGTTCTGCTGGTCACCGATGAAGAAATATTGTAAGACTGTTGATCCTGAACTTACCAACACAAGTTCAACTTATAATGGGGGATCAGGAGTAGGATACGGATATTCCCGATCATATTCAGTGGGATTGGATGTTCAGTTCTAAAATTAAGAGCATGAAGTCATCTTGACTAATTTTAAACAACTTCATTGAAAAGAAGAAAATATATCATGAAACCAAATATCAAACATATATTAACAGGGATTCTTGGTCTTGCAATTTTTACAAGTTGTGATCTAACAAGAGAGCCGGAAGATACACTTAGTCCTGAGTCATATTTTGCCACCGCATCCCAGCTTGAATTATGGACAAACGGTTTTTACAGTCAGCTGGACAAGGCGGAAACAGTAGTAGCCCAAAATGCAGATGACAATATAGATCAGTCATTGGGCGATGTAATGATGGGTCAGCGTTCAGCAGCGGATGAGAGCGGGTGGACATGGACTAAACTTAGAGATATCAACTATTATCTTCAAAATTCAAATAGATGTGCGGAGGAGGCAACTCGTAAAAAATATGACGGGGTCGCATATTTCCATAGAGCATATTTTTATTGGGTAAAGGTCAGAAGATATGGAGATGTCCCGTGGTATGATCAGGTGTTAGGGAGTGCAGATGAGAATCTTCTGTACAAAGCACGTCAGCCACGGGAAGAGATAATGACTCACATTATGGAAGATTTAGATAAAGCCATAGAGTATCTTCCAACGGCAAAAGATGTGGCTCGAGTAACCAAATGGACAGCATTGGCATTGAAATCGCGGGTCGCACTTTTTGAAGGAACCTTTCGGAAATATCATGGTCTTGCAGATGGAGACAAGTATCTTAAGATTGCAGCGGAAGCTGCAGAGGAATTTATAGATAAAAGCGGATACAAGCTTTATACCACAGGTTCAACACCCTATAGAGATCTGTTTAATAGTCTTGATGCGAAGTCAGAAGAGGTGATTCTTGCAAGAAAATACAGTTCAACGGCAAATGTGATGCATGGTATCCAGTTTAATATAGTTAATGAACGTCAGGGTTTTACTAAGAGATTTATGAATCACTATTTAATGAAAGACGGTTCATATTTTTCATCACAATCTGATTATGAAACAAAAACCTTCACAGAAGAGGTTAAGGACAGAGATCCCCGCTTGGCACAGACTGTATTAACACCAGGATATATTCAGGTGGGAGCTTCAACAGTTACCGCGAATTCTCTTAATTCGCTTACGGGTTATCAGCCGATTAAATTTGTAGGATCTTCTGAATTTGACGGAGCGAACAAATCGTATACAGATTTTCCATTATTCAGAGCAGCGGAGGTATATCTAAATTTTGCTGAGGCAAAGGGTGAACTCGGTACGCTGACCCAATCGGATTTGGATAAATCCGTGAACAAGATAAGAAGTCGAGCAGGCATGGGTAATCTTTCGATGACAGCAGCAAATTCAACACCTGACAGATTACTGGAGAGTTATTATCCCAATGTGACTAAGAGTCCTAATATGGGAGTGATTTTAGAAATTCGCAGAGAACGCACCGTAGAATTGTGTATGGAAGGTTTCCGTTTGTGGGATATGATCCGTTGGAAAGAGGGAGAGCAATTGACTAAGCCGTTTTATGGCTGTTATTTCCCATCTGCCGGTGAATATGATATGGATGGAGACGGTGTTAACGATCTCTTGCTTTATACCACAGACAAAGGCAGTTTTAAAGGTTCTTCAAAGAAGCTTGGGTCTGATGTAAAATTAACAGGTGGCAATTCGGGATATATTCATGCATTGGAGAATTTCAATATAGAGTGGGATGAGAGCCGTGATTATCTGTGGCCAATACCAGCAAGTGAAAGGGTTCTTTCAAAAGGCGCACTTACACAGAATCCCGGTTGGGTGGACAGTACAAATTTTTAGAGGTTAGTTAGTTGAATTCTTATAACATGAATGGTTCACGGCACAACTCTCGAAGAGCCATGTCGTGAGCTATTCCTTTCCAAGAGGTTTGTTATGAAGAAATTGTTTTTTGTAATATTGGCTATTCTTATATGCAGGAACATAGCAGTTTGTCAGTGTCGGGTAGATACTTTGTTACAGCTCCTTAATGATGGGGGAAAGTCTTCACATGTTATGATATTTGCACACCGGGGAGATTGGCGTAATGTTCAGACGGAGAATTCATTATCCGCATATCAAAGGTGTATAGATGAAGAACTGGACGGTATTGAGGTTGACCTGCAAATGACAAAAGACAGTGTACTTGTTGTGATGCATGACGAGACATTGGACAGAACGACAACCGGAAGTGGAAAAGTTAGTGATTATAGCCTGACAGATCTGCAGTTATTAAGACTGCGTAGTCCTATAGGAGTCGTTACCAGAGAGAAGATACCTACATTAGAAGAAGTTCTGAAGTTAGCTAAAGATAAAATTCTGATACAGGTAGATAAGTGGAAGCCGTATAGTAAGGAGCTGGCAACTATTGCTAAAAAGCATAATTGTGAACGTCAGATAATACTGCGCACAACGGATAAAAAAGAAGTGTATAATAAAAGGTACGGTAATCTATTTGACGATTTTATAGTGATGCCGGTACTGGTATGTAAGGGAGGAGAAATAGATAACGAAAAGTATAATGATTTTGTCACTAATTATTCGAGTCCAGCAATAAGTTTCTCTTTTACACGGGATGATTATCCAATAATGAAGAAGATGAAGGAAGCGAGTGAAAACGGTCAACGGTTATGGCTTAATTCATTGTGGGATACATTCAATGCCGGACATGATGAGGAATTGGCGATCACGGATCCAGAAGGGAGCTACGGATGGCTACTAAATCAAGGAGCCAACATTATCTTCAGTGATAATCCGACTCAGCTGAAACGGTATCTTATAAGTGTAGGGAGATGGTAAATATATTCAATTCAAATAATCATATTTTAGCGATGAGAAATAAGCTATTGATTCTGATGACATTTCTCTGTGTGTTGTCAGTAAATGCAGAAAACAGGGCAGAAAGTATCAGAAGAAAACTGTTGACAGGTGACACATCTTCGGTAATTGTGGCATCACATCGTGGAGACTGGAGAAATTCTCCTGAAAATTCATTAGCGGCAATAGATAATGCAATTAAAATGGGTGTAGATATAGTTGAGCTTGATGTGCACATGACAAAAGACAGTGTCTTGATATGTATGCATGATCCTTCTCTTGACCGAACAACGACAGGCAAAGGTAAAATTGCGGAATCAACAATTGATTATATCAGAACTTTGAAATTGAAGAATGGGTGTAATATCCGTACTATACATAATGTGCCAACTCTTGAGGAGGCCTTAACTCATGCGAAAGGTAAAATAATGGTTAATCTTGATAAGGCCGATCGCTATTTTGATAAAGTGTATGAGTTAATGAAGAAAACAGGCACGACTAAGCAGATAATAATGAAAGGGAATGATTCGGCGGAGAAAGTAAAGGCTAAATATGGAAGTTATCTGAAGGATGTCATTTATATGCCGATAGTAAATCTTGATAAGGCCAATGCTGAGGATCAGATAGAGATGTTCATTGCCGATATGAAGCCGGTAGCATTTGAGTTTCTATACAAACTAGATTCAAATCCATTACCAGTAAAATTGAAAGATTCGTTGAGAGGCAGGTCATTGATATGGTATAATACATTATGGGACACTATGGCCGGTGGACATGATGATGATATGTCCTTGATAGATCCAGATAAGGGTTACGGGTATCTGATAAACAACTTAGGAACAACAATTATTCAGACAGACAGGCCACAGTATTTGTTGGATTATTTAAGGGAGAAAGGGTTGCATGACTAAAAGATTATTTAGATTTTAGTGTTAGGTATTAGTTGGGGGCATGTGATGGCATGCCCCCATTTTTTTAGGAGGCGAGGATATGATGCATATGGGTAGGACTAATAGGAGGGTAGGGACGTTAAGGTTTTTAGGGAGGTTAGGGAGGTTAGGGACTGATGGAGCGGGATGGAGCAGGATAGGGGTAATAAGTCTAATAGGACTAATAGGAGGGTAGGGACTTTAAGGTTTTTAGGGAGGTTAGGGAGTTTAGGGACTGATGGAGGGGGCTAATAGGGCTGATAGGGCTAATGGGGATTTTTTTCGTCGAATATTCTTCGTATATTTGACTCACATAATTTGTTTTGCAACCGCGAACCGGACTGCGTCCGACATTCGCTATTATGTATCGTCGAATATTCTTCGTATATTTGTAGGGGGAAATTATATGGAAGGGATTGATGGGGTTAATAAGTCTAATAGGGCTAATAGGACTAATAGGGCTAATGGGACTAATAGGAGTTTAGTTGAGGCGAGATGAGACCAAAGATATTAGTAGATGACAATATTCCGTTTATAGAGGGTCGTCTGGAGAAAGTCGCAGATGTGACCTATCTTGATCAGTTCGGGTTTACACCCGAGACGGTGAGGGATGCCGATGCCCTTATAATCCGGACACGCACAAGATGTAATGAGGCTTTGCTTTCCGGTTCAAAAGTTAAGCTTATAGCTACCGCTACAATTGGTACTGACCAGATAGATATGCAGTGGTGCGCGGAAAAGGGTATCAAGGTCTGCAACTCTCCGGGTTGTAATGCACCTGGTGTCGCGCAATATGTATGGTCCGCACTGCTTCGTGAAGGATTTGAACCCGGTGTCCATAGACTGGGTGTCGTGGGGAATGGAAATGTCGGCTCTATAGTCGCAGGCTGGGGGCGTTTGCTGGGTGCGGAAGTATGGGTAAACGATCCGCCTCAAGAGAAGGCAGGAGCTCCGGGCGAATATCATACATTGGACGAAATTGTACGTGACTGCGATGCTGTTACACTTCATACGCCATTGATACGCACAGGAGAAAACCCCACATATCATCTGATAGGGAGACATGAGACAGATCTCATGAAACATGGGTCAATTCTTGTGAATGCAGCAAGAGGAGAGGTGCTGGATACCGTTCCGGTGCTTGAGGCTGTAGCCGATGGGAGAATAAGAGGTATTATTGACACCTGGGAGGGAGAACCGGATCTTAATACGGAACTTCTCAGGGTTGCCGATATCGGGACATATCATATTGCAGGGTATTCCAGGGAGGGCAAACAGCGTGCTACCAGGATGGTGCTTGAGGCGGTAGAGGATTTTTTCGGTGTCAAAATAGATAAGAACGGTCTTGCTCCGGCTTATATTCCGTGGAGCGGTCTGACGTGCGATGCCATAATAGAAAGTTATGATCCGTATAAAGACAGTAATGAATTAAAACAGGCTCCTGAGAAATTTGACATTCTCCGCAGGAACTATGATTATCGCGAAGAGGTTAGGGGAGAATTACGTTATTGACAATTAAAATTTATCAGAGTTGGGAGATTACAGCAATAGATATTATGTAGTGTGGGTGGGCCGGCAACCGGGTGTTTATGATACACTTGAGGATGCCATGGAGCAGGTTGATGATTATCCCGGAGCGACATTTAAAAGTTTTTCTTCAGCGCAGGCTGCCGCGAATGCCTATCGAAACGGAGTGGCGAGAGAAGATAAGCAGGATCTGAGTAATCTTCTGTTGGGAAGCCAGCGTACGAATATGCCGTCTGCCGGGAAGCCTGACTATTTTTCTTTTCCGGAAATAGACCTTAAAGGATGGGCAGTGGATGCCTCCTGTCAGGGTAATCCGGGAACAATGGAATACCGGGGTGTTGATCTCATGAGTGGAAAAGAGCTTTTCCGCGTCGGACCGTTCCGGAAATCAACTAATAATATTGGAGAGTTTCTTGCCATAGTTCATGCCTTGGCTCTTATGGAGAGCAGAGGGGAACAGCATACCATTTATACAGATTCTGTTACAGGGATGGCATGGGTCAGAAACAGGAAGGTCAAGACACAGCTTAAGCGGGAGCCGGCGAATGAGAAAAGTTTCCAGATGATGGAGCGTGCGTTGTCATGGCTTAATACCCACACATATAGCTCCAGAATACTTAAATGGCAGACCGAGGTTTGGGGAGAGGTGCCGGCAGACTTTGGAAGGAAGTGATAGAAAGGGGAGTTTTTTAGGGAGTTTAGGGAGTTTAAGGTCTTTAAGGAGTTTAGGGTCTTTAAGGAGTTTAAGGTCTTTAAGGACTTTGGGGCAGTGTAGAAATTATTATCCATAACATTATTATTAACCATAACTGAATTATTAACCATAACTTAGAGAATCATGAAAATTTCAAGAATTTTGACGGGAGTGCTGTTTTTGTCACTCTCAACAGTTTGTGCATCCGGACAGTCTGTGTTTAAATCAGATTTACCATTCAAGCAAAAGAAGGGTGCAACTGTAGGTGGTATCGTAGAATGTGACGGTAAGCCGGTAGCCAATGTTAAAGTATCTGACGGGTATGAGATCACGCGCACAGACAAACGCGGTGCCTATAATCTTGTGTCCAAGAAACAGAATCCACAGGTGTTTGTATGCGTTCCGGCGGGGTATGAGGCAGCAAGAGAGGATGTGGTTCCCCAATTCTGGGCAGATTTTACAATGCCTGCCGAGAAGTTTGAACGGCATGATTTTAAGCTGAACAAGCGCGATGACAGTCGACATGCTTTTGTGGCAATCACAGATGTGCACCTGGCTAACCAACGAAATGATGTCGCAACATTTGAAGAGCGTTGCATGCCCGTGATCAGATATGAAATAGAAAAACTACAGGAAGAGGGTATCCCGGTGTTTACATTCCATCTTGGCGACGGGAGCTGGGATTCTTATTGGTATGCGAATAATTTCCCTATAGGAAAATTGCGCGATGTCTTTAATTCTGTAAATTATCCTACGTCCATATTCAATGTGATGGGCAATCATGACAATAACGGTGCGGAAAAGCATAGCCCGACAGTGGATTTTGATGCCGCTCGTCCGTTTATGAAATCATTTGGTCCAAGGTATCATTCTTTTGATGCAGGGGGTATCCATTATATGGTACTTGATAATATTGTCTATAAGAATGAGTCTACAGACAAGCCTGTCAGTCCCGGCATAAATGGTAAAAGAAATTTTATAGAGGAATTTACACCTGAAGAACTTGCCTGGATGCGTAAGGATCTTGCGGATGTGCCCTATAACAAGCCTATCATAATAGCTATGCATGCACCGCTTTTCCAGCGTTATGACAAGGATGGCAAGTTCATAAAGAATTCCAAGACGAGGGAGGAGAATATGGCGGAATTCATGGAGATTCTTGCTCCTTACGAGAAGGTACATACGGTGACGGGACATTCGCACCGGCAAGGAGTTACACGCCTGAATGGTGATAAAGAGCGTGTGGACCACAATATAAATGCCAGCAGCGGGTCAACATGGTGGAGTACCGGTTTCGGATATAAAAATATCTGTATGGATGGTAATCCGGCAGGATTTGAGGTGTTTACAGTGGAAGGGGATGATTTCAAATGGAAACATCGTATGTATGAATATGAGGATGGCCGTCAGTTTATCGCCTGGGATATGAATAAGGTAAAGGATTATTTTAAAAACAATGCCGAGTATCAGGCCTTTATCAAACTCCGTCCCAAGTGGACAGATTTCAGTGAAGTTCCGGAGAATGAGGTGTGGATCAGTATGACAGCGTATGATCCTGCCGGTAAATTACGCGTTACTCAGGAAGGGAAAGAATTGGCGGTAGAGGAATTCAAAGGTATGAATCCGCTGTTTAATGCCACGAACCTAATACAGCGGTCAGAGTGGCTGAATAATTTTGAGAGCTATAAGAGCAAACAGACCTTCCGGATGTTTAAGGTTAAGGCGACGGATGGGAGCACACCGGTTGTGATAGAGTATACGGATCCGTTTGGGAATAAATTTACTGAAACATTGAAGAGACCTAAAGCTTTCGGCATTTCCGATATTAAGTGAAAGGGAAGGGTTTTAGAGAGGAGGGTGGAGCATAATGCTCACTGCGTTCGCATCACAATTATGGGTGGCGGACGGAAGGTATAATATAAACAAAGAGAGGCGGGATGGCCTCTCTTTGTTTATAATAGGGGACTGTTAGGAGGATAATTTTGGGCTATACTGCCTGTATTCTGCCAGGTATATTGCCATGTATATCGCCTTGTATTAAGGAGGGAGGTTTGTGCGATATGCCCTTATTTCTTGATTGGGCTATTTCTTGATTGAGCGGAGCCAGGAGTCAAGTTCGGTTGTGAATTCATGTTTGTAGGGGAATGTGTCACGGAATCCGAAACCGTGCCCTCCGGATGGATACATGTGAATTGTGTAAGGGACACCATTCTTCTGCAACGCTTCTACGTAGAGCAGGGAGTTCATAGGGGGGACTGCAAGGTCGTCGGCTGCCAGGACGATAAATGCCGGTGGCGTGTTCTTGTCCACATGGTTGTAGAGTGTGTATTTTTCGACAAGTTCCTTTGACGGGTTCTTGCCAAGGAGATGCTCTTTGGTGCCGGGGTGTGTAATCTCTTTCATTGATATTACAGGATATAGGAGTATCTGAAAGTCCGGGCGAGATTCAGGACTGTTGTACATAGTAGCACCTGTTGCGGCGAAATGACCACCTGCGGAAGATCCCATAATTCCGATTTCGTTGGAGTTTATGCCATATTTTTTGGCGTTTTCGCGCATATATTTTATTGCCGCGCGAGCATCTTCCGCCGGAACTTCCCAGTGACCGTTGGGTACGCGGTATTTCAGGATGACGAAGGTTATGCCACGGGTATTCATCCAATCGATCATCATTGTGCCTTCGTTGTCGGTGGAGAGGTATTTATAGCCACCACCGGGTGCATCGATTATTGCCTGTCCGTTAGGATTTTTTGCCGGATATATCCAGAGTTCAGGGTCAGATACTTCGTAAACTTTTGGTCCGTCCCATCTTTCCGGTTTCCCTTCATGTCCGTTTTTTGTGGGAGCTCCGTCAGGCCAGAGTTTTACTTTTATCGGTTCAGCACCGCTTGCGGAAAGACCTAAGACTGCTGCTGCGAGAATCATCATTATTTTTTTCATTTTACAATTATCTGTATTTGGATTATTTGGATTCGTTTATTGTTTCACAAGTCGCCTGTTATTTTACCTGTTCGTTAAGGAAACGCAACAATTCAGACTGGAACTCCAGTTTGAAAGGATTTGTGTCAAGGTTGCCGTAGCCATGTCCGCCGGCAGGATAAATATGCAGGGTGCAAGGGACATTGTTCTTACCTAATGCCTTAACATATTCCAGTGAATTGAGGGGATCAACAACCTTGTCATCGCAGGATAGAATTACAAAAGCGGGAGGAGTCATAGGGGTGACCTGATTCTGCAGACAGAATTTCTTATAATCCTCTTCTGTGGGGTTAGAACCGAGTAGCCTTCCTGCAGATTTTTTATGAGACAGGGAGTTGGTTATATCCATATATATTACCGGATACATGAGAATCTGGAAGTCGGGACGAGTAGCCGGGGAGGAATAAAGTGTAGACAGCATGGCTGCGAAATGTCCGCCGGCAGAGCCGCCCATCACACCAATTTTGTTTGGATTGTAGTGGTATTCAGAAGCTTTAGCGCGGAGAATCTCCATAGCACGCTCAGCATCCATCAGGGGAATCTCCTTGTGGCCGTTGGGCATCCGGTATTTAAGTACGGCGCAGGTGAACCCTTGTGCGCTCAGCCAGTTGGCAAACATTGTTCCTTCTTTCTCTATAACAAGACATTGGTATCCGCCTCCGGGGGTGAGCATAATGCATACGCCATTAGGGTTCTTCGCCGGATAAATCCAAAGCTCCGCATTTGCCACATCCATCAGTTTGTATCCATCTTCAATACGTTCGTTCTTCGGGTCGAAACCATTCTCAACAGGGGCACCATTGGGCCAGAGATTGATCTTGACCGGATTGGCGGCAGAGACGGATAGCGTAAGCGCCGCGGCTGCCATCAGGATTAAAGTTTTTAAGGTTTTCATGTTCAGTTTGTATATGAGTTAATAATGTTTCGTCTAATGCCGTCGTAGCCGGCACGGAAGAGCGGGGTGTCGCCTAATTGTGAGCGAAATCCGGATTCATCCAGTGTTTTGACAGATTCTTTGGTCAGGGAGAGGACTTCAGGGAGAGGACGGAAAATAGAGTGAGGAGCGGGAGAGTTCCAAGGGCAGACTTCTATGCATCTGTCGCAACCGAAGATGGTGTTTTTACCTTGGGGAGTATTCATTACTTCTGTGCCGATTTTGTCCCATTGCCCACGGTGCTCGATGGTCAGGTAGCTGATACATCTGCGGCAGTCTATTGTGCCCCCCGGTTGCAAGGCTTTGCCCGGACAAGCCTCCGAGCATCTTGAGCAGTGTCCGCAATCCTTTTCGAGAGGGGAGTCGGGTTCGAGGGGGAGGCCGGTCAAAATTTCAGCAAGGAAAACACGGCTGCCCACACCGGGCACGATGATCATTCCGTTGTCGCCACGGAAGCCAATGCCCGATTTTACCGCCCAAAACCGTTCGAGAACCGGAGCCGAGTCGATGCAGATTCTCCAACTGATGTCCTGTCGGTTTCCGAAAAATTCGCGGAGAGTATTTTTCAACATCTTCCGGATGGATTTATGATAATCGGGATAATATGCGTAGGATGCTACAGTTCCGTGGGTGTTGTTTCTTTTGACGGCCGGGGTATAGTTGAAAGCCAGCACTATGACGGTCTTAGCCCCCGGGAAGAGGAGGGTCGGGTCGCGTCGGAGGTCAGGATAATTATTCATATAGTCCATGCCGGCATTCCGGCCGGAATCTATCCAAGACTGAAAGTGGTTCCATTCTTCATCGGGTACTTTCTCAGCTGTGGCAAAGCCGACAGCGGAAGCACCGCGTTCAAGGAAAATGGATCTTATTTGCTCTTTAGTAGTCAAGGGACAGTATGCTAAACTATATTCTGCATCAAGTAAGTACAAAAGTAGGAAATTTTTTTGTAAATTTGTTGCTGAACTACGGGTAAGAAATAAAAAACGGGCGATAATATATATGGAATAATTTTGAACAACATAACAACATGAACTCATCAGAAACCTTAAATCCCGGGGAACCTAAAGGGATAGCTCAGAGATTTATCAATTTTTTCAAAATATCAGCGCCTAATTATCAGGCGGAGTCTGATTCTAAAAGATTTAAACAAGTAAGATGGGCGACATTCCTTTCCGCTACAGTGGCGTACGCCTTGTATTATGTGTGCCGTCTGAGTATGAACATTGTACGAAAGCCGATTGTGGACGATGGCTTGTTTAATGAGACACAGCTCGGCATAATAGGCTCGTGCCTGTTTTTTGTGTATGCAGTAGGGAAACTTGCCAATGGCTTTTTAGCTGACCGTTGCAATGTGCGCCGGTTCATGGCTACAGGTCTTTTGCTGACAGCCCTTGTGAACCTTATTCTCGGTTTCTCGGAGATGTTCATTGTCTTTGCCGTGTTATGGGGGCTGAACGGCTGGTTTCAATCAATGGGTGCGCCTGCGGGTGTTGTGTCGCTGAACCGCTGGTATGACAATAAAGACCGAGGCACGTTTTATGGTTTCTGGAGTGCGAGTCATAATATAGGGGAGGCGATCACATTTATAACGGTGGCAGCTCTTGTCAGCTGGGCAGGATGGCGTTCGGGCATGATAGGCGCAGGGATAATAGGATTTGCAGGTCTGGCATTGGTGCTGATTTTTATGCGCGATACTCCGCAGTCATGCGGTTTTATGCTTGACCGCAATATGCCGTCGGATGCTCCGTCAGCCAAGGCTGAGACAGAAGATTTTAACAAGGCGCAGACGGCGGTTCTGAAAAATCCGGCTATCTGGATTCTTGCTCTCGGCAGTGCTTTCATGTATATCAGCCGTTATGCGGTCAACTCATGGGGCGTGTTTTATCTGGAGGCGCAGAAGGGTTATTCGAACCTTGATGCGGCGTTTATAATATCAATCAGTTCTGTATGTGGAATTGTCGGTACGGTTTTTTCAGGTCTTATATCTGATAAGCTTTTCCGGGGTAGCCGTAACGTTCCGGCCTTAGTTGCCGGTTTGCTCAACACAGCGGCATTAAGTCTCTTTTTACTTGTGCCCGGAGAACATTTCTGGCTCGATGCCACAGCCATGGTGATGTTCGGATTAGGAATAGGCGTATTAATCTGCTTCCTCGGGGGCTTGATGGCTGTAGACATAGCACCCAAGGCTGCCGCTGGCGCCGCACTCGGGGTCGTAGGTATTGCCAGTTATCTTGGTGCCGGTCTTCAGGATGTCATGAACGGTATTCTTATAGAGGGGAACAAGACAATAGTCGATGGCGTAGCCCATTACGATTTTACGGTGGTAAACTGGTTCTGGATCGGTTCAGCCGCACTTTCGACTTTGCTTACATTGCTTGTGTGGAACGCAAAACACAGCGACAACTAAAATGTGCTAAATATTATTTGAAAGTATCCTGAAAACTTATCTATATTGGAAAAAAATATCAGTCTACCGTTTGCACGTCCGTTGTATGTGATGACCAAGCCGGTCAGCTCGATGTGCAATCTGAATTGTAAATATTGCTATTATTTAGAGAAGGCGAACCTTTATCGCGACGAGGATAAGGCGGGAAGGTTCACAATGAGTGATGACCTTCTCGAGAAATTTATAGAATCGTATATAGAATCGCAGACTTCTCCCGATGTGCTGTTCTGTTGGCACGGCGGAGAGACTCTTATGCGCCCGTTGTCGTTTTATAAGCGGGTTGTGGAGCTGCAGAAGCGATATGCCCGCGGGCGTCACATTGACAACACACTTCAGACCAATGGTACGCTTCTGACAGATGAGTGGTGTGAGTTTTTCCGCAAGGAGGGGTGGTTGATCGGAGTGTCTATTGACGGTCCACAGGAGTTTCATGACGAATACCGCAGGAATAAGATGGGTCAGCCCTCATTCCGTAAGGTAATGCAGGGTATAGATCTTCTGAAAAAACATGATGTGATGTGGAACGCGTTGGCAGTGATAAACGATTTCAATGCCGATTATCCATTAGATTTCTACAATTTTTTCAAGGAGATAGAGTGTAAATATATTCAGTTCACTCCAATTGTAGAACGGATATTCAACCATAAGGACGGGCGCCATTTGGCATCTCCGGTAAACCAGGGTAATGTTCCGCTTGCCGATTTTTCCGTTAGCCCGGAGCAATGGGGCGAGTTTCTTTGCACACTGTTTGATGAGTGGGTAAAGAAGGATGTCGGTGAATATTTCATACAGATATTCGACAGCACACTTGCCAACTGGGTCGGAGAGCAGCCGGGGGTCTGCACTATGGCGCGGACGTGCGGACATGCCGGAGTAATGGAGTATAACGGTGATGTGTATAGCTGTGACCACTTTGTGTTTCCGGAGTATAAGCTTGGCAATATACGCACACATACTCTTGTTGAAATGATGTACAGCGAGCGTCAGGAGAAATTCGGACAGGCCAAGTATAATTCACTTCCAAGACAATGTAAAGAGTGCGAGTTCCTGTTCGCATGTAATGGAGAGTGTCCGAAAAACCGTTTTGCCGTAACGGCTGACGGTGAGCCGGGATTAAACTATCTGTGTTCAGGCTATAAGCGCTTTTTCAGGCATGTGGCGCCCTATATGGAGTTTATGAAGAAGGAGCTTGAGGCAGGACGGCCGCCGGCCAATGTGATGAAGGCGAATATTACAATCTGAGAATATTTTGGAGTCAAGCGCGTGCCTTATGTTTTTTTAGGCACGCGCTCTTAATTTCGGCTTACGCCTCAACACAGGGGCTGATTCCTTGATACGGGGCAATGTGCTCACTTCGTTCGCACCACAATATTTGAG
>CAQFOZ010000012.1:0-3243 GCA_948788915.1 uncultured Muribaculaceae bacterium
CCATCATGCTTATCGGTATTGTGGTGAAGAACGGTATCGTGCTCATCGACTACATCACACTGAACCGAGAGCGCGGCATGTCAATAAGACGCGCCGTGATTGACGGTGGACGCTCCCGTCTGCGTCCTGTCGTCATGACCACCCTCACCACCATCCTCGGTATGGTGCCTATGGCTTGCGGAACAGGTCAGGGAGCCGAGATGTGGCGTCCGATGGGTACGGCCGTGATCGGAGGACTCACATTCTCTACAATCCTTACACTTCTATTCGTTCCGGTGCTCTATTGTGTGTTTGCCGGCAACGGTGTGAAACGCACACGCCGCCAGCTCCACAAGAAAGCCGGACAGACAGTCAAATAATCATACAGAATAAAATGAAAGCAATATTCATATCATTCGACCAGGCACATTACGAAGCCGTGGTAGACATTCTCACCCGCACATCTTGCCGAGGCTTTACAGCCTTCGGCGATGTGACAGGGAGGGGTTCAAAGACAGGAGACCCCCACTATGGCACACACTCATGGCCCGGACTCGGTTCAGCAATACTCTCATTTGTTGAAGATGACCGAGAACAGACACTGCTGAAACGATTGCACGAACTTGACGAATCAAAGCCTATGCTCGGTCTGCGTGCCTTCGTCTGGCCGATCACAGCGACAATATGATCCTCTGATCTCATTTAAATGAATTCAATAATAACGAATCCGCGCCCTACAGGTTTATCAGTCTGTCCGGCGCGGATTCGTTTGCGGGTTCGATTGCGGACTGTATAACCCGGTAAAAACACTTTTTTTTGTAAAAAGTATTGTGTGATGTAAAATTTGTATTAATTTTGCATCCGAATCGCGCACGTGGCGTAATTGGTAGCCGCGCTAGACTTAGGATCTAGTGTCTCACGACGTGGGGGTTCGAGTCCCTTCGTGCGCACCATTTATTAAAGCTGTCCGATTTACTCGGCAGCTTTTTTGTTTTAAACCATAAATGATGAAAAATTCCGTTCTCCTCACTTTACTCCTTCTCCTCATGCCTCTCCTCTGCTCATGCATTTCAGATAATGAAGAGCAGGCATGGTCTTTACAACCGGGCGATCCATTGCCCGAATTTGCTGTCGAGATAAACGGTATCATGATTTCCACAGATATGCTGCGCGGAAGCAAAGCCGTAATAGTGTTCTTCAACACCGGCTGCAGCGATTGCCGCGACGCTCTCCCGAAAATCCAGGATGCATATGATCTTGCCATGTCTTCAGGCGAGAATGTCAGATACATCTGCATATCCCGCGAAGAAGACGAAGAAGCAATCAGCCGTTACTGGCAGGAAAACGGACTGACCCTCCCCTATTCCGCTCAGACGGGACGCACTGTCTACAATATGTTTGCAGACTCCGGTATTCCCCGTGTATATATATCAAATGAAAATCTCATAATAGAAAAGGTTTATGAATAAAGTTAATCCTATTAGTTACGACCGCGACGAAATATCTTGCGGCATTCTCCACATTGGTGTAGGCAATTTCCACCGCGCCCACGAAGAGTATTACACCAATGCCCTTCTTGCCGCTGATCCCACCCAGAGAAACTGGGCCATCTCCGGAGCCATGCTCATGGCCTCGGATGAAACTCTATACCACGCCCTCAAAGACCAGGACGGCATCTATTCGCTCACCGTCTGCGGACGCGACGGACATGACGAGACAACAATAATCGGCTCGCTGAAGGAAGTCAACTGGGCTGTGACAAATCCGGAAGAAGTGATGGACCGGATAGCCGACAAGGAGATAAAAATCATATCAATGACCATCACCGAGGGTGGCTATAATATAGACAAGGCCACAGGCGAGTTCATGCTTGACAATGAAGCTGTGGCAAATGATATGGCAGCTCCTTCAGATCCGATGACAGTGTTCGGATACGTAGCCGAGGGACTGCGCCGCAGACGCGCGGCAGGAAACGGACCGGTCACCATCCTGAGCTGCGACAATCTTCAGCACAACGGAAACACAGCAAAGAAAGCTTTCATGTCGTTCTTTGAGGCGCAGGACAAGGATCTTGCCGAATGGGCCCGAAAAAATGTGACATTCCCAAACTCAATGGTAGACCGTATCACACCGGCCACCCGTCCTGAAGATGTAGCCCGACTGAACGAAGCATCAAACCTCCGGGACAAAGCTCCGGTATATTGCGAGGACTTTATCCAATGGGTGATAGAGGACAACTTCGCGGCCGGAAGACCCGCATGGGAGAAAGTCGGAGTACAGTTCACCGATGACGTGACGGCATACGAAAACATGAAACTCTCTCTGCTTAACGCGTCACACACTCTGTTGTCTTACCCTTCGTTCCTCGCAGGACACAGAAAAGTTGACGCCGCCATGCACGATGAAAAGATTGTGAAACTTGTCCGTGATTTCATGGACATAGACATTACTCCTTACGTTCCCGCACCTGGCGACACTGATCTCGACGAATACAAACAAACCCTGATAGAGAGATTCGGAAACCGATCCGTAAGCGACCAGATAGCAAGGCTCTGCTTCGACGGCATTTCAAAGTTCCCGGTATATATCATGCCGAACCTCGGCAAGATGATACGCGACGGCAAAGACCTCTGCAGAATGGCATATCTTATTGCGACATACCGCAGATACCTGAAATATCACACAGACGACAACGGAGAACAGTTTGACATTGCCGAACCCTGGATGACAGATAAAGACCGCGAACTGATCGCGTCTGACGATCCGATAGCGTTCCTCGGTCTCTCGGCATTCGATGCGGTAGACCTTGCCGCGTCTCCCGCCTTCACATCCGCATACCTCAGCTACATACGCTAAAAAACAGTTACACTCATAAACAGACAGACTCATAACAGCAACAGTTATGAGTCTGTTTTTTAGTCATAAACCCGACAAAACTGTACCCGACCCAGTTTTGGGAAGCTATCCCGACTTTAACACAATCAAGTATAAGCTAAATATAATTATATTGAACAGCAATAAATAAAAATCCGCGTCCAATCCGTCTATATCCGTGTTGTATCCAAACGTAAGTTACGTTTGAAATCCGCGATTCTTTATATATTTCTTCTATCAAGGTAAGTTATTTTGACAATTGTATTTCCTTGCCGTGACAACCGGATGGATGATATGCATTAAAGAATCGCGGATTTCAAGTGCACAAATGCACTCGAAGGTGTGACACTGATCATGAACGGATGGGGCGCGGATTTTTTTATTAGGCCG
>CAQFOZ010000012.1:3343-51531 GCA_948788915.1 uncultured Muribaculaceae bacterium
TACTGGAAGAAAATGCCGGCATTTTCTGTAAACTGTGATTCATTGTCCCTGCCAATAAATAATCCGCGCTCCATCCGCCTAAATCCGTGTTATATCCAAACGTATACCATGTTTGGAATCCGCGATTCTTTTATTCTTCTATCAAAAAACAAATCTATATATACAATATAGCGCAAATTTTAACATTTCGCTTGTCAATACCTTATATTTAGTTCAATTGATTTCAATTCATTATTTTTTAAGAAAATTTCCACCAAAAAATTTGGATTTTTAATATTTAGTGATGTAAATTTGCATCTAAATTTATGCAATAAAAGCGTAACATTTATTAATATTATGTATTAAACACCTATGGTTTTTGAACAAAACCTATAACATGTTGAAAATCAACTGTTTACCCCCCCCCGCAAGGCAAAATACACCTGAAATTCACCATGCTTGTGGGTAAAATTAAGTTGAAATTTTAATACAATCTGAGGCGGAGCTGACGTTTTGCCTTGATAGTGTATATATGAGCCTCCAGAGTTTCTCGGGGGCTATAAGCCATAGGGGTTATGAGCAGATTAGAACTTGAGCCAACTTATTAAAAACGAAAAAATAAATTAATAACTTTTTATATACTGGTATGAAACATTTAGCAAAATTCGCTCTTGGAGCAATGGCTTTTATTGTTGCATCATGTAACAGTGACGAGCCTGCTGTCAACGGACCCGGCAATTCAGATGGCAACGGTGACGTTTACGCAACCCTTAATCTTAAACTTCCCAATGGCGGAACACGTGCAGCCGACGGTGAAGAATTTGGCCAGGACAGTGAAAACTATGTGGGAAAGATCTTGGTAGTACTCGCTACTAAAGATGCTGACGGAGAAAATTATTCTTATCTCACACGTAGCGAAGCTGACGCATTCCCCGGAGGAACACTCACTCCCGGAGACCATGAGGGTGCGCAGAAAGAGCTTAAATACACTCTCACTTTCAATGCAGAAAGCATGATTGATGCCACAAGTTCCCAGACTGTCTATGTGTTTGCATTCTGCAACCCGACACAACGTATGTTCGGTATTTTTGACAACATGCAACCCGGAACATCATTCACAAGCCAAGGTCTCTATGGCACAATTTCAAAAGACAATATAGTCTGGGCTGAAAACAAGTTCTTAATGTCCAACTGCGAGATCTCTGCTCCGGTTACAATTCCTGCAAAGGCCGAACTTATCACAAACCATAACAAACCGGAGAAAGCTCTTAATCTCGGTACTGTGCACGTGAAGCGCGTCGTAGCTCGTTTTGACTTTGCTCTCGGAGGTGACAACAGCGACAACAAATACGCAATTAAAAATTTGGCAAGTGAAAACCCCGACGAGGAGATGGGAACCGTAGAACTTACAGACATGGCCATGTTCAACATTGCCAGACGTTTCAACTACCTTCCACGCACCAACACCCAATGGGACTGGCAAGGTAAAACAACACTCTGCGGCTATCTTGAAACAGGATATGTCATGAGCTATAATGAGGGCAACTTCAAGCAGGCTCACAGCCTTACAGGTTACCAGCAATATTATTTTGCAAATCTCATAAACAACGAATTTGATACAGGTACAGCAGACAATCCCACAAAAGAGGATCCAGATACCGGAGGTTCTACAGCGCTCTCATGGACATCTATCCGCCCTGCCGACTGGACAAAGAAGACTGAAGACACAAATGACGGATGGACACAGGATCCCTCCAAGAACGATTACCGAATCTGGCGTTACGCAACCGAGAATACAATTCCTGCCGCAAACGGAGATGAGAACACTGCATCACAGAAAGTCGGTATCACAACAGGTGTTGTGTTCAAAGGGGAATTTACTCCGGCTGATAGCAAGAAAGACAAATGGAACGGCAACGTAGTATATGTCTACAACGGCACAGTGTATGGCGACATCAAAGCCCTTAAAGATTACGTGACTAAATATCCCGAAACTGTTGTTGCAAAAGATTTCAATCTGGTTGACGCATTGAAAAACGCAAACCCTGCTACGGATCTTAAAAAGAATCTCATTAAAACTCTCAACAAAGAGGCAAGCCACGGATTCAAGGCTTATGAGGCTGACGCAAACGGGAAATACATAATGTATTATTTCTACTACAACCGTCACAATTCCAACGGTGACAACTTCAACATGGGTGAAAACGAGTTTGGCGTTGTCCGCAACAACGTTTACAAACTTCAGGTAACCAAATGCGGTTCACTGGGTGAACCAAAAGCTCCCGACAATCCTGACAATCCCAATGAGGAAGAAAACGCTTACTTCACTGTAAGCTGCCACGTAATGCCTTGGACAGTACGTATCAACAACATCGAATTCTAATCTGAATCACGATAAGTCTCAGGAGGGTGGAACCTCCTGAGATCACCAACCATAAAAGAAAATAAGGAATGTTTTTCATAAAACGAACTTACAGCAACATAAAGAGGGTGACCTCGACAGCCATTCTCCTCTTATCGATTCTTCTGTCTGTCGCCACGACCTCCTGTTCGGGAGTGTTCGACGATCTGGAGGAATGTCCCAGGGGAGTGCAGATGCGTTTTGTTTTTGATTACAACCTGGAGTTTGCCAACTCCTTCCCCTCTCAGGTGGATTGTCTTACTGTCTACATCTTCGACAAAGAGGGAAACATCGTTGACCGCATCACGGAAACATCCTCCGTGCTTGCAGACGAAGACTGGCGAATGACCCTCGACCTCCCGGCAGGCGACTACCGCGCCGTGGCATACGGTGGTCTGGAGTGTGACCTCGCCTCTTTCGCACACACCAAAGAGGCCAAAGAGATCAAGACTCTCGACGACCTGCAGGTGCTGATTAACGAAGAACATATCGGCAACGAGGCAGACCGCCCTGCCAGGCAGCTCCACGACCTTTATCACGGAGCTCTCGACTTCACGGTGAACGAGGGGATCACATACGACAAGGTGACAGTGCGAATGATGCGCGACACGAACCATATCCGCATCGTTCTGCAACACCTTGACAATACGCCTGTCAATGACAAGGATTTCCGCTTCGAGATCGTTGACGACAACATCCTTTTCGACCATGCAAATAACGTGCTGCCCAACCGCACGGTAACATACACGCCCTGGACAACAGGTACGGCAAATGCCGGCCTAAACGGATTACCAACGGATGCTTCGGATTACAACACACATGCCGACGGAGACCTCATCCAGGTAGCTTTCGCGGAGCTGAGTGTGTCGAGGCTGATGTATAAGTCGAATTTCTCATGGTCTCAACCTGACGGCAAAACGCAGAAAGGGCCACGCCTCCGTATATTATCAGTAGAAAACGGACACACAGTATGCGACCTGCCGCTTAACAATTATCTGCTCCTGCTTAAAAGCGAGTCATTCGGCAAGATGGACAACCAGGAATTTCTCGACCGTGCATCGCGCTACAACCTTGTCTTCTTCCTTGACAGGAACAACGCATGGGTGCGCATGAACATTATTGTTGACGACTGGACCGTCCGCATCAACAACATAGATTTAGATTAACAGAACAAATTACTGCTCACTGAATTGAAATATATTTATTACATATTGATCGCCGCAGGCCTGTTGCTTGCCGGAGGATGTTCACAGGACATCCCCGACGGACCTGCTCCCGAAAGCGCGGATATGTGTGAGCTGGTGGTATCTCTCAGCGCGGAAGCTAATGTGGCAAAAAATCCGGAAACCCGTGCGGACCAACCGTGGGACGATCCATACCAGGAGGATCCTGGGTTCCCCTCCGAATATAGCATAGACCACATCTCGCTATATCTTGTGACAAGGGACAATACAGTTATCCCGTTCTTTCCAACCCCTTTAGGCAACACCGGCAGTTCCTACACCTATCAGGTGAAAGTAAACCGCAATGACGAATACGTAACCCGCAATGACGACGGGACTCTTTCTCTTACAGGCCGGATTGTGGCGATAGCCAACTATCCCGACGGAGTGACACCCGCGGAACCGCTCGGAGACGTGCCATATCAGTTATCGTATATCGACAGCTCCGGACGCATACCTATGTGGGGTGTAATAACAATCAACAATCTCACGCTTGTTGTCAACAGTTCGGTATATGCCGGAGAGATAAAACTGCTGCGCTCGGTGCCCAAGGTCACTATCGAGATGGCTGACGATTTAAAGGACCGTTACAAGATTACCGCCGTGGTTCCGGACCAGACAGATTATCTGTCTGTCGCCAACTGTTTTCCGACAGGAGGCGCCACCGCAGCCACAACAGGTTCGCTACTGATCGAAGGATGCTTCAACGGTTCATCTACGCATGACCATATCGCTCCCGTATTCTACAATATGGGAACTGACAAGGTCTGGACTTACCTTGCGGAACGTGAATGTCCTCTGACTGCCGACGGCAAACCTCTCGGCTTTACCGTAACAATTGAGCGAACAGACGGGGTGGTGTCAAAACCATTTACCGGAAAGGTTTATCTGTGCGACTATGCAAATGGAGCACCGGCTCCGGACACTGCATTCAGGCGACTCGTAAGAAACCACGATTATCAATACAAGATTTCATTGAAAGAACTTGAATTCATTGTCTCCTTCAAAGAATGGATCTTTGGAGGGAAAGTGCATATCGATCTTGAATAACAAATGATAGCCGGAACAAAATTATGACAATAAAAAAATTCAGATATATAATTCTTTCGATGCTGCCGCTGGCTCTGGCCACCGGCTGTACCGATGATTTCTTCGGTCCGGAGGAGAACAACACCGGTAACAATCCGGATGTCATAACTTTCTCCGCTGTTACCGGAGGAGCATCCGTGCGCACACGTTCGGATGCGGAGAAGACTCTCTACGAACCCCTTGAACTGACCGACGGTTCCGCTTCCACCACACTTTATCTCCATACCTACGATGCGGAGAGAATCGGCTATCAGCCGGGTGAGGAAACGGTGGCCGGAAACACGGCGGATGGCGTGCAGACACGCGGAATGCAGGTTGTGTCTGCCCAGGATCTGAAAGACTTCCATAAGAGTTTCCAAGTGCATGCCGAATACAAGGACAGCCGCGAGGAATATATAGAGTGGTGCGGGACTCAGGTCTCTTCCGCCATCAATTTCTGGCGCACGGCCGAGACTCGTTACTGGCCGGGTGAAAAGATGCTCACCTTCCATGCGGTGTCGCCCGCCTCTGAATTCAGCAGTCTGCAGAATCGCGGCCACGACTCGAATACCATCTCTTTCTCATACACTGCCAAGAAAAGTGCGGCAAACAAGGATGCCGAGGCGCAGAAAGACCTGCTGATGGCAATAGGTTCATGCAACAAACCCGGCAGTGAGAACGGGCGCGCTCCGCTTCTGTTCCATCATGCCCTGTCGGCTGTCAAGTTTGCCGTCCGCGATGTGCTTGACGGTGAGGTTGTGAACATTAAAATCAATAACGTTCACAGCTCGGGCAACTGTGTATACACCGTAGCCGACGACAGCACAGGTGAAGGATCCTTTACATGGAGCGGTGTGGAATCGAGCGCAAAGGAGATCTATTCCCAGGACTTCAACTATGCCATAAACAACAGACCGGCAGTTGACCCTTCTGATGATTCACAGGATCTCGTGATGAACGAAACTATGCCTGAGAAAACGTTCATGCTCATACCGCAGCAGATTCCCGACGATGCCGAGATAATTGTGACGCTCAGGCGCACGAACCCCGGCAACGACGAGAACGGCAACCCGTTGCCAAAAGAGATCACTGTCAGAGGCAAGATCAAAGCCAACAACGTAACCGAATGGCTACCCGGTCACGAATACATCTACACCATCTCCACCTCCAAAGACAACTGGGTGTATGTGTTCGATGCCCTTGGCAATGAAGCCGAAGGCTATGAAAACATATACGTCTATAGCCCTGGTGATACCCGATTTGACAATTATAAAAATACGGCATACTATAGTGTGAGAAGCTACCGTTACCGTGCAAACGACCAGTCACGCATAGAGGCCTGCCCCTGGAAAGCAAGTCACGACGGTTCGTATTCATACAATGTACAAGGAAGTAGTGAAACACTATACCCCTCAGGAAATCCGGAGTTGAGGTGGGTAAGCAGCTCGGCATGGATAACAGATAACTTCAAAACGCCACTCAGAGGTGAAGGGAACATTGATAAAAGCTACGAAAGGCACAATCTGGATTTTCTCGCGCATTATGTGACCACCAACTGGATTGGAGACGAGACTATGCAGACCTATACCCCTTATTCCGGCTATGATAAATCCAAACCATACGATTTGTCCAAGCAAGGAGGCGGGGCGCGCAACACAGCTAACTGCTACATCGTAGACAGAGGTGGATGGTATATGTTTCCGATAGTATATGGCAATGCCATAAAAAACGGAGCTACAAATACATCGGCATATACATGCCAGAACACATCAACAGATGCAAATCTGAAATTACTGAAAACATTAGTAGATTATAGAGGAACCCCTATTTCAAATCCATACATCTCAGTTTCTGCCAACGCAAAGGCGGAATTGGTATGGGAGGATGCCTATAGTCTTGTAGACGACATAGAACTTGTAACAATAAACGGAGAGAAAATGATCCGTTTTTATATTGAGCCCAACAATATTCAACAAGGGAATGCAATAATAGCATTGACTGACGGTTCAAGCAATACACCCGGTGAAAGCACCATCATATGGAGTTGGCAGATATGGGCTACGGAACACTGGATTGATAAACAAACCCGTAAGTCCCACGCATTTGACATTAATAACGCGACATTCAATACTTATACTCCATCGGCGGTCAAAACGGAAGATGGCGTGCTCGTCGGCCGCAGACAGTGTGGAGATGTGGCTGTAACATACAATCAACACAATCATACCTTCATGATGGCGCCTTATAATCTCGGCTGGTGCGATCCAAAGAAAGTTCTGTACCTTAAACGGAAAGGGAATATGAAGTTTGTCCAGTATCGTCCGGACGGCTCACTCAGTGGCAAAACAGATGAGTTGCCGATTATTCAGAACGGAGAGACTATCGATTACAAATATGCAAACACTTCATATTATCAGTGGGGCAGAAAAGATCCGATGCCCGGGTTCTACAACCATGCCAATTCCACAAAAAGGGTATTCGGTAACCGACTTCCTGAGAAACAAAAAGACAAGGTAATAAACATCCAGGATGCGATACAGAATCCCAATGTCTATTATTGCAGTGCCCAAGCACCCGGTACAATATTTGAAGACTGGCTATCCACCAACTTCAAATCTAATCTTTGGAACAACCACGCATCTTCCAGTATGACTGCCAGAGATGATGCTAATTATCATGAAGACATGTGGTGTCATACAAAAACCATATATGACCCATCTCCGGCAGGATATATGGTACCCAATGCAGGAGTTTGGCATGTTATTCAAAAAAGTTGGGTGAATAATGAAACCGGTAGATGGGCCGGAGCCAACTGGCCTTTAGCAGATTTCAAAAATAAGATTAACGGTGCTGTAATTGATGAATTTAACTATAAAATCTGGGGTCAAGGCAAAGCCGATGACTCAGAAGCACTGTTTTTCGGATCTACCGGCAACCGATGGTGGTCAGACGGTCATCTATCTGATAAGTATCAAGCTGGAGACAACTTCAATAAGAATATATCATATGCTTGGAGCAACAGACCTTATACGGGTAATAACTCGTATGGAATGGCTTTGGGTCTTGATGTAGACCGTGAGCACATTGAAGATGTCAGTGATACAGATTTACGATACTTTGTTGGTGCCCAGTTTATCGGCCGTAGAACAATGGCTCGCCCCATACGTTGTATAAGAGAATATTAGACATAAATCAATACTCATCAAAATGAGACTAAATAAAGTAATATTATCAGGGATTGCCGCTGTGGCGGTGCTGTTTGTCGCTAATGCGGCAAACGCCCAGAATGTGGCAATCAAGACGAACCTTATAAACGATATCGCTCTCAGTCCTAATATTGGTGTCGAAGTGGGGCTCGCCCCTAAATGGACATTGGACATGACCGCCGAAATGAACCTCTGGAAGGTTGACGGACGCAGTTGGAAGCATGCCTACTTCCAACCTGAAGCCCGCTACTGGCTTTGTCAGCGGTTTGCCGGTCATTTCTTCGGCTTTCATGCCCTTGGAGGTATCTATAACTTCGGTAACCTGAATCTGCCGGTAAATTTCCTCGGATCCAACCTGAAAGAATTGAAAGACAAACGATACCAGGGATGGGCGGCCGGTGCCGGTATCGTATACGGATACGCATGGCCTGTGCATAAACACTGGAATATCGAGGCCGCCCTCGGAATCGGATGGCTGTATACTCGTTTCGACAGTTATCCGTGCGAAGTGTGCGGCTCAAAAATTGACCGCCGACGTCCACATAATTATGTTGGTCCCACAAAACTGGCGGTGTCCGTGGAATACCTCTTTTAATTGATGTCTAATGTCAAAAAACCTCAATTCGACATGCGTAAATTTATCTTGACAACTTTGACCGCGATAATCGCAGTTTTTTATACCGCGGCACAAAATAACTCTACATATCATATCACCGGAATCAATATCGGTCAGGAACACGGTCTGCTGAAAGTGTCAATGACCGTAAACCCCAAGGACTACCGGCTCAGCTATAACCAGCAGCTGGAGGTTATTCCGGTTTTGAAGGCCATAGAGTCAAGCGATTCAATCGCACTCCCCTCTTTCATTGTGGCCGGACGCAATGCGTACTACAATACAGAAAGAGCTGAAAATTTTGATGGAGCGTTGCTGCGTTCCGGTCACGGTGATGCGTACTCATATTCGGCATCGACGGAATGGCTGCCTTGGATGGATCACAGCAGGATAGAGCTGCAGGGCTACTCCACCGGCTGCTGCGGTGTGCCCAACGGACCTGTAGATAACGATCCGATAGCGGATCTCGACTGGCGTCCTGTAACGTTTAAGCCCACATTCCATTATGATGTGCCGCAAGCCGAAGAGCGCAAAGACCGCCGCATCGAGGGTAAAGCCTACGTGAACTTCCCTGTGAACAGGACGGAGATCTATCCTGACTATATGGTGAATCCCCAGGAGCTGAGAAAGATTACAAACAGCATAGACACTGTGAGACTGAACCCGGACGCTACCGTGAAATCAATCACTCTCACCGGTTTCGCTTCTCCGGAAGGTCCCTATCTGAACAACGTTCGCCTTGCAAAAGGACGTACGGAGGCAGTTAAAGAGTACGTGAAAGGGCAATACACCTTCCCCGCTTCCGTATTCCATGCGAACTCTGTTCCTGAAGACTGGGAGGGCTTGCGCGACTCTGTGGCTGTGAGCATTCTTCCCGACCGGGCAAAGATCCTTGATTTCATTGACAACGGCAATGTCGCTATCGAGATCCGCAATGACGAGCTGCGCAGACAGTTCCCGGTTGCTTATGCATACCTGCTGAAAAATGTGTATCCCTCATTGCGACACACCAACTACGCTATAGACTATGAATTGCGTACATTTACCGACATAAACGAAATCAGACGCGTATTGAAAGAGCGTCCGCAGAACCTCAGTCTCAATGAATTCTTCCTTGCCGCAAATTCCTATCCTGTCGGATCGGAAGAATATGACAAAGTGTTCGAGACAGCCGTACTGTATTATCCGACAAGCGACATAGCAAACCTGAACGCGGCAAATTCCGCCATGAACGAGGGAGACCTCCGCAGAGCCAGAATGCTGCTTGAAAGAGTGAAGCAGTCTCCGTCGGCCACATATGCCATTGCAGTGCTTGACGCACTTGAAGGAAAATATGACAAAGCCGAAGAGGGGTTTGAAGCCGCTAAAAAGGGAGGCATCTCAGAAGCCGCTGAAGCACTTGCAGAGATTGCCCGCGTAAAGGCAACCCGCAACCACGTCTCATTCATCAACTGATTAAAAGGAGCCTAAGCTCCTTAAAGTCCTTAAAGTCCTTAAAGACCCTAAACTCCTTAAAAAACCTAAACTCCCCAAACACAAAAAATGAATGAGCTGCTGCCCCGCACAGGAAATTACAAGAAACTCTTAAGCTATCAAAAGAGCGATGTGATTTTTCAAATCACATATTTCTTTTGTCAGAATTTCCTCGCAAAGGGTGACCGCACCGTCGACCAAATGATTCAGGCGGCACGAAGCGGCAAGCAAAATATAATCGAGGGTTGCGCGGCAGCTTCTACCTCCTCCAAGACGGAAATCAAGCTTGTCAATGTTGCGAAAGCGAGCCTTAAAGAATTGCTGGAAGATTATGAAGACTATTTGAAGACGCGTGGTTGTCGTCAATGGGAACCGGAATCCAAGGAGTATGAGACGATGAGAAAATTAGGGCGTGAGCACAACGATGCCGGATATTTCATGAATATCGTCGAGTCCCGTCCGGCAGAAACAATCGCCAACATGGCGATTATTCTTATCAATCAGGCCGACTATCTGCTTTACAAGCAGCTCGAGCGACTTTCCAAAGACTTTGTCAGCAACGGTGGATTCTCGGAGCGCATGAGCAGACTGCGCCGCGAAAACCGCGGCTTCTGATTATTTTGGAAACACTGTAAAGTCTTTAAGGTCCTTAAAGACCCTAAAGTCCCTTTCACCTCCGATCATCGCAGATACAAAATTCCCGCGCCGGTTTCGGCGCGGGAATTTTGTATCCGCCGAGGCGCGAGCCTCAGGCTTTATGCTTTAGCTGCAACAGCTTTCTTGCCGGGAACTGCGGGCTTGCAAAGCTTGTAGAGCACAAGAGCTGCAATCGGGTGCAGAATCGCCATACAATAGAAGAGAAGGTCTCCCATGCTTTCCATCAGACTTCCTACAACGAGGTTGAAGAGCGATGCTCCGACAGCACCTGAACCGCAGGCAAGACCAAGCACGGATGCCACATTCTTTACAGGTACGGTCTCTGCAATCACCATACCGATGTTATAGAGCCATACAAGACACATAAACGCAACAATAGCGAACACTGCCGTGATGAGTGCGAGTCGCATGTCAAAAGATACTGCCTGCCAGTGGCTGAGGAACGGCACAAGCGCGATCACTGGAGCAAGACACGCGGAAGCCCCCATGATAACCTTACGTGACTTCAATGCCTTCCATCCACGGGCCACAAGCTTGTCGGAATATGCGGAAGCAAGCACACCGCAGGTTGCACCTATAAGGAACGGAATACCGCCGATATACTGTATCATATCAAGTGTGGCCTGAGGATCAAGACCCTGTTCCTCTCCAAGGTTTCTAAGGAAACCGGGAAGCCAGAAATTGATAAAGTACCATACCGGGTCACTCACAAGACGGATAAGGATTACACCCCAGAGGGCACTGGTTGTGAAGAGGCCGAAGAATGAGAATGAGGGCTGGTTTTCCGGGTTTGCGCTTGCTGGCTCATCAAGAGTCATATCAAGATATTCATCGCTCGGACGGCTGTAAGTGAGCCACCAGATAACTGCTATCACGAGACCGATTACACCGGCTACAATAAACACATCCTGCCACGGAAGAAAACGTGTCATCCATGCTATAAGAAGCGGAGCACACATTGTTCCGACTGATCCACCCGCCTGACAGATAGAGTTGGCGGTCGCACGTGATTTCTTGTCGAACCATAATGTTACAGCAACAAGCTGACCGGTAAAGATTGTCGGCTCTGCAAGACCGAGTACACCTCGACATGCGGCGAAAGTGTAAACGTCTGTCGCGATACCGCCTCCTATACATGCCATGGACCATGCGACAATACCAGCCATCATTACAGGTTTTGGACCGAATTTGTCGACAAGCCATCCAGATACAGGATACATGACGGCATAACAGATCAGAAAGACATTGAGAATCCATGCGAACTCAACATCTCCGATGTTAAAATGTTCAAGAATCTCAGGTTTAAGAATTGAGAGCAACTGCCTGTCAAGATAGTTGCAGACAATAGCGATTACAATGACCGCCACAATGATCCAGCGGTGCGTGTAGGGATTGATTTTTTTTAGTAACATGAATTATTCGAAAAGTATTAATTTAAAGTCAACATATAAAGAAACCGAATCACCCTGCACCGGAAGGTACAGGGTGATTCGGTCTTATCAGTCGCGCAGGTATACTCCTTCATCAAGAAGAGCTTTCTGCAATTTCTTAATATCTATGTCTCTCGGTTCGACACCATCCTTGATTGAAAGCGCAGCCGCTTTGCCGGCTGCCTCACCGGTAGCCATGGCCGGACCCATTACTCGGGCAGAAGCAAGTGCAAGGTGTGTCATTGAAAGACAACGTCCTGCAACAAGCAGCCCGTCGATCTTTTTGGGGACAAGCGAACGATAAGGAATATCATAGCAGTCGGGACACCACTCAAGCGTACAGTCTCCACCTACAGGATGGTGCTGATCCACAGGATAAGCGCAAACAGCTATGGCATCATCAAATTTGGCACAGTTGAAAATATCCTGTTCTGTCATGACATATTCTCCGTCTATGCGACGTGTCTCACGGATTCCCATGAATGGTGACGTGCGGTCGACATATGCATTTTCAAAACCGGGAATATATTTCTTAAGGTATTTTACAACCTCTTCGTTCTGCTGGGCACATCTTACCTCTCCTTCGGTATATTGTGCAGGATCTGTGGCATCCACACCGTTAATGCGAGACATATTCACCCACCATTCATCCGGTGCCATACCTGTCATAAAGATTGTACGAGCCACAGGAAGCTTGATACCATCCTTCTCTGCCTGCTTCATCTGATTGCGGAAGCCTACCATGGTGCAATTGTCGTCGGCACGGAAGAACTCGTTGGGAATAAAGTCTATATCGTATATTTCAGGATGATCGGCAACGGCGTCGCGCAGTTTGCGTGAATCCACACCGCGCATGGAGAACATCAGGGTTGCGGGTTGAGGTATGCCCTGCTCGTTACCGTAATTCATCGGTGCTCCGGCACGGAACGCTATATCACCGTCTCCTGTGCAGTCCACTACCCTCTTGGCAAGAATCGCCTCACGACCTTTCTTTGAATCTATTATAACGCCTTTCACTTCGTTGCCGTCCATTATAACATCTGTAGCCAGCACATACATCAGAAGCTCGATGCCACATTCCTTGATTATCTGGAATGCAAGACGCTTGGTCCCTTCGGGATCTATCATTGTAAGACTCACGTGAAGCGGACAGGCGCGGTGATGAGTGGCAAGACCCTTTTCCTGTAGGCGCTCAACAAATTTTCCGGGGAGACCTTTGATAACTACATTGCCTTTTCTGCCAAGAAATCCCAGGAGAGGAAGACCTATTGTCATATTTCCACCGAGTATTCCCCGGTTTTCTATAAGCATCACCTTTGTGCCGGGCACAAGCGCGGCCGCCTGTGCGGCCATTAATCCCGCAGGACCGGCACCGACTACCAATACATCAACTTCGGCGCGAACGGGAATTTCCGCAGCAGGAACATGAATCGTTTTCATCTGTCAAGTTTAGATTTTAAATGAGTACATAGTAAAAATTATGGTTCACTAAAAATATATAAAAGCAATGGAATATACTCTATTCTATTCCGATGCCCGCAAGCGAACGATATTTTTGCTAATTTAATAAATAAAGGGGAGACTATGAAATGATTTCCTATTTTTATTTTATATCCCGATTGTTACAACAATGAAATATAGCCGGAATCGTTCCCTAAACAATCCCGGCCATATTTTTTTTGAATATTCGCCTCTATGGCTGATAAAGGAACCGCTTTATGGAGCGTTTGGGTGTTTTCTCAAACTCCTCGCTCATCACTTTCAGACGCGCTACCTTACAATAAGACGGAAGTTCCATATTCAACTGCTGGAGATTCTCGTCCATCAGCTTCTGAATGTCATCACGTGTCTTACCCTGACTGATAAGTGTCTCCATCTCTGGATAAACCAATGCTTCCAGAACCCCGTTATGATCGATGATCAACGATTCGGAGACATAAGGAAGATTATTCAGCTTCGCTTCTATCTCCTCGGGATATATATTCTGACCGGACGGTCCAAGTATCATTGTCTTGGAACGTCCCATAATACGTATGAAACCATCTTCGTCAATGACACCCATATCTCCGGTATTCATCCATCCGGAATCATCCGGCATTACCTCTCGGGTAGCATTCTTGTTCTTGTAATACCCCTGCATCACATTCATGCCTCTGACCCATATGTTGCCGGGGATATTCTCCGGATCGGGAGAGTCTATCTTCAACTCCATCCTGTCCATCAGTCTCCCTACGGTATGGGGCTTTGTCTCATTGGACGGTGCATATGTAAGCAATGGCCCGCATTCGGTCATTCCATAACCTACGGTGACGGGAAAATCTATCCTCGAAAGAAATTTCTCGACATCAGGATTCAGAGGTGCCCCTCCTACTATGACCTCACGCACATTGCCTCCGAAAGCCTGAAGCAGACTCTCTTTTATCTTTCCAAGAAGTTTTGTATCTACATATGGTATATGCAACAGTACTTTCATCAGCGGCTTTTCAAGCACAGGGAACACCTTGTTTCTGATTATTTTCTCAAGAATCAAAGGAACAGTGATGATCAGTTTCGGCTTGACTTCCGCAAACGCACCGAGTATAACCTTAGGCGACGGAAGCTTTGTAAGGAACCTTATCCTACAGCCTTGACAGAACGGATGCAACACATCTATTGTCATTCCATAAAGGTGAGCAAGCGGAAGCATGTTCACGACACCGTCTCCGGCATGAAGATAATCAATATTATCAAGACAGAAACGAACATTGCTCCAAAGAGATCGATATGGAAGCATCACACCTTTAGACATACCTGTGGAGCCACTCGTATAACTGATGATCGCAAGTTCTTCCGGTTTGTCATCTATAAACTTGACATCGTCTCTTGTAAAACTATATGGAAACGCCTTACCGAAATATTCATTAATATTATTGCGCACATCTGTCAGCTTCTCACTGCGCGACAGAGGCATACCAAATTCACTGATATATATTGCCCCGACAAGATCCGGAAGTGTCGTTTCGTCAAGATTCTCCCATATGGAAGCGTCTACAAACAAAAGTTTCGAGCCGCTATGCTTAAGCAGATATGTGATTGTATCGGGCTTGAACTCATGGAGTATAGGTACAGCTACAGCACCGGAAGCAAGACATGCTATCAAAACCGCAACCCAGTTTGAGGAATTTTTACCGCATATTGCCACACGGTCACCCCTTTTAACTCCGGCTGCCTTGAACATGAGCCGCAATTTTTCTACCACCTCAGCAACATCCTTATATTGATAGTTTACCCCGCCCATGTCTGAGAGAGCGAAATGATCCCAATTCTTTTTAATGGACTCTACCAACAACTGGTTTAATGATCCCGGTGTCTCATGCTCTGTCTTTTCCTTTTCTTCCATTATATTTACCTTGATTATCTGCTGTTACACAGAGTATTTGAAATCTAATCAATTTAACTAAAATAATTCTTAGAGTGTGTCTGGATTTAACTTTTATTCACCCGAAGTGGGATTTTCGAGGGAATTTCAAACATTAAATTCGTGTTAAAACCAGACACACTCTTAATTTCAGGCCATATTTTTATTACTCTTCTTTAATAAAATAAAAATTAGCACATAATTGTTCATTTATAGAACTGTTTAATTGCCTATAAAGGGAGTTGCCCCTTACGGCTCTGCTCTATCTTCTTGTTTCGCCAGCAATTACGACAGACTGACACATAACGGTCATTTCCGCCAATCTCAACCTGATCACCTTCCGTAATAATCTCGCCTCTTGAATCTATTCGGGCGTTAACAATGGTTTTCCGCCCGCAGTTGCATGTCGATTTTATCTCGTCTATTGTATCGGCAATCTCAAACAGTCGACGAGAACCTTCAAACAAGTTTGTTCGGAAATCGGTGCGAAGACCGTAACAAATCACATTTATCCCGAATTTATCGACAATTAGAGCAAGCTGATCTACCTGTTCGGCAAGAAGGAACTGTGCCTCATCCACAAGAATCCAATCAGGATCTGCACCTTTGGCAACCAGTTCGCTGATCATTGTATACAGATCTGTGTCACGATAAATCCACTGACATTCCCGCTCAATCCCTATGCGGCTGCGAATAACGTTTTTTTTCTCGCGAGTGTCAATCGACGGTTTCATACAGAGGTAAGACATACCCCTTTCTTCAAAATTATATGCGGTGGTAAGCAACATGGCTGTCTTTGCAGAACCCATTGTTCCATACCTGAAATATAGTTTCCCAAGTTTCTTCATGATGCTAATTTACAAAATTTCCTTAAAACACAACCTATCCGGCAATAAAACATTTGCAATCTTGTATGAAACGACTCTGAGAGTGTGTCCCGAACCGAGGTTGTCCCCGACCTCCTATATTTCCTATATTTATCATTTCTAATACAAAACATAGCAACTCGCTAAACACTTCTACCTCTATCAAAAATACTGTCTAAATTTTAGAACTGTTTAATTCAACTTTTTCTAAACTAATCTTATAAGTATAAATTAAGTTTGAACACTTACTTATGATATTTGTTATTATAATATAGCAACTTATTAACACGATTCTCCTATGAATGAATTTTCAGCAAGTCAGAATTTCAAAGTAATCTCAGTGAATCCGTCACAGAAGACCGTAGGAGCAAAGTACTCGGGTCTACTGAAATCGATGACACGGCACTGCCGTCCGATAGAGGTCAACATCAAGGCAATAAGGCTCAAGACACTCGTAAATATTGTTTTTGGAATCAATAAAAATATAAATGAAGCTATGTCTGGCAAACTGCTGTTGGCAAGATGTCTGGTAGGAATCTCTCTGATTTGTTTTGCCTTACTGAAAAATATATCTTCAATAAGCATGTGGATTGTCTTGGGTATAGGCACAGCCTTAATACTCGGTTTTCAGACTCGAATATTGTCTACTGCCTCCGCATTGATGCTGTCGGTAATATCTCTGTTCAAGTTTTTCCCGGACATATCTATTATAGACGCATCTCAAATTGAAATATATCTTGGCAAAGCCGCAGCTGGCATACCCCTGTATGGGATCGAATGTGTGCTGACAGCTGTAATATTTGCGGCACTCGCTTTTTTCGGACCGGGAAAATACAGCGCAGACCAGATCATACGTCAAAAGGTATTCCGCGCAATCAAACGCAATTTAAACACACGAAACAAGAAGAAACGTGAGCATCTTGCAGCTGAGCGATTAAGCTATCGCGCTTTTATGACAGACTGACCGCCCCCTGTTTGTTTTGAATTATATAGTTTGCAGTAGTCTCGAACAGAACATTCGGAACATTCCGGCTTGCGCGCCTTGCAAACATATCTGCCATGCAATATCAGCCAATGGTGAGCAACTGGCAACAAATGTTCGGGAATATGCCTGACCAATGTGCGCTCTGTTTCGAGCGGCGTCTTCGAATTATCGGTAAGTCCAAGACGGTTACTAACCCTGAAAACATGTGTGTCAACAGCCATTGCCCCCTTGTTCCACACAACTGCCAGCATCACATTAGCTGTTTTCCTTCCAACACCCGGAAGCTTCATCAGATTATCAATATCACTGGGCATTTCCCCTCCAAACTCGTCGACAAGTACACGAGCAGCCCTGATCAGATGACGCGTCTTATTATTAGGGAAAGTGACGCTCTTTATATAGCCATAAACCTCCTCTTCCGAAGCAACTGAAAGAGACTCAGGATCCGGAAATCTATCAAAGAGTGCGGGAGTCACAATATTTATTCTCTTATCGGTGCATTGTGCCGAGAGTATAACCGCCAATAAAAGATGAAACGGAGTGTCGTAATGCAACTCCGTTTTGGGTTCAGGCATTGTTTCGCTAAAAACTGAAATAATGCCGTCGTATCTTTCTTTTAATGTCATTATCTTGCCGATTCAAATTCGCGAAGGAAACGATAATCGTTCTCGCTGAACATTCTAAGATCCTTAACCTTGTATTTGAGATTGGTGATTCGTTCTATTCCCATTCCAAATGCGTATCCTGAGTAAATATCCGGATCTATACCACAGGCTTTAAGCACATTGGGATCAACCATTCCACAGCCAAGAATCTCAACCCATCCGGTGCCTTTACAAAACGCGCACCCTTTGCCTCCGCATATGTCACAACTGATATCCATCTCAGCCGACGGTTCCGTAAACGGGAAATATGAAGGGCGAAGACGTATCTTTGTCTGCGGTCCGAACATTCTCTGGGCAAATCCCAACAACACCTGTTTCAGATCGGCAAACGACACATTCTTGTCTATGTAAAGACCTTCAACCTGGTGAAAAAAACAATGTGCACGGGCACTGATAGCCTCATTTCTGTATACACGGCCGGGGCAGACAATCCGGATCGGCGGCTGCGTTTTCTCCATCACACGTGTCTGTACGGATGACGTGTGGGTACGAAGCAGTATTTCTGCGGGATCACGTGAAATAAAGAATGTGTCCTGCATATCTCGGGCAGGATGATCCGGTGGGAAGTTAAGCGATTCAAATACGTGCCAGTCATCTTCTATCTCCGGTCCCTCGGCAATGGTGAAGCCCATGGACGCAAAGATATCCAGCATCTCATTCTTGACAATAGACAACGGATGACGGGTGCCAAGTTCATATGGCGTGGCAGTACGGGTGAGGTCAAGAGCCTCTATGCCTGAATCGGCAGACTCCGCAAAACTGTTTTTCAACGAGTTTATCTTCTCTGTAGCAAGATTCTTAAGCTCATTGATCTTTTGTCCGACCTCACGCTTCATTTCAGCGGGAACCGAGCGGAAATCCACCATCAGCTGGGAAATAGATCCCTTCTTGCTTAAATATTTAATACGCAGTTCTTCTACAGCCTGCTTATCGGCGGCCGTAACTGAAACGATCTCTTCCTTTAACGCGTTAATCTTATCAAGTATCATAATTTTCAACGTTATCGACCCGTGTATCTGACAATACTGTATTCAATGAACACAATAACGCACATACACAGCAATGATATTGAAGCCGACTTAAGATTTATCAGCTACATTTGCAAATTTACAACTTTTTATCGAAATTGCGAAATACACTCGCATATACAATTTGTTATGTAAGATAAATAGAGTTTATACGCCTTATAATTAACTTTGATTTTTTAATAACTTCTAAAATTCCATATGTTATGAAGAAAATAATTATTATGGGAGCATCGTCCGGCATAGGGCTTTCGGTTGCCGAAGCACTGGCCTCTCGGGGCGTGAAAGTTGGCCTTGCAGCACGTCGTGTAACGAATCTGCGCGAACTCAAAGATAAGTATCCGGACTTCGTAGAATATGAATCCATTGACGTGACACATCAAAATGCTCCGGAAATTCTTGAACGGCTGATAGAAAAAACCGGTGGTATGGATATATATTTCCATGTGGCCGGTATTGGAGCAGAGAATCACGACCTGACACCACAAAGCGAAGCGGAAACCGTGACCACAAATGCCACCGGATTCGCCCGCATGATGTGCGCGGCATACAATTTCTACCGCAACAATAAACAGCCGGGACAAATCGTAGGAATTACAAGTGTAGCGGGCACCAATGGCATAGCAAGTATTCCGGCATATTCCGCATCAAAAAAATTCGCGTCAGCTTATATCGTGGCTTTGGAACAGCGCGCAAGACTTGAGAAGGTGCCGGTAACATTCACAGATATACGTCCGGGATGGGTCAGAACTCCTCTTTTAAACAGCGAAAAATCTTATCCAATGGAGATGACGCTTGAATATGTGACACCACTTGTGATCAAAGCGATTGTAAAACATCCAAGAGTTCAGTATATCGACTGGAGATATGAACTCCTTGCAAATCTGTGGAAGCTTATCCCGGATCCCTTATGGATAAGATTCCCGATCGAAAAACTTGGTTTGTCGCTATAAAAATTTCTGAATTCACAGAGCGTTGAATCTAACACGAATTATAATTTAACAGAATATTATATTTGTTTTTGGCGCCAGCACCTATACCCAACAATTAGGACTGCGACTTGTCCCCAAGTCGCGAAAACTGTTTTAGAGGAAGTGCATGTAACCGACTGTTAGGACTGCGACTTGTCCCCTAGTCGCGAAAACTGTTTTAGAAGATGCGCATGTACCCGACTGTTAGGACTGCGACTTGTCCCCTAGTCGCGAAAACTGTTTTAGAGGAAGCACATGTACCCGACTGTTAGGACTGAGACTTGTCCCCAAGTCGCGAAAACTGTTTTAGAAGATGCACATGTACCCGACTGTTAGGACTGAGACTTGTCCCCAAGTCGCGAAATATATAAAGACATCCTTGTTTTATTGTAATATCAGGATTCAATTATAATTTATGGGGTTATTTAATGCCTGCCACTTTCGATATATAAGACATTTATTAAATTTTGAAAGATTTTACTTTGGTTTTGAAACTATTTACATAATTTTATATATCTTTGCACTTGAATTATCAAGTGCATTTTTTATAACAAGAAACTATGAATAAATTTGACAAGATTCTGGAGAATGCCTCAGATACAAAAGCCTTGATTCTTGGTGAAGGCGTTTTAAAAGAGACTCCGACTTTATTTTCAAAACTCTTTCCCGGGAAGCGTCCGGTAATTATTGCCGATCCGAACACAATGCGTGTCGCAGGAACAGAGCTTCAGCAAATGCTTAAGGATGCCGGTCTCTCTCCCGAGGATCCATACATATTTACAGATGAAGACCTTCATGCCGAATGGAAATTTATAGAGCGTCTTGATGATTTTCTGGGCTCCACAGATGCCATAGCTATCGCAGTAGGCTCAGGAACAATCAATGACCTTACCAAACTGAGTTCACAGCACACAGGTAAGAGATACATGACAGTTGGCACAGCCGCATCCATGGACGGTTACACCGCATTCGGTGCATCCATTACAAAAGACGGTGCAAAACAGACTTTCTCATGCCGTGCTCCACTCGGCTTTGTTGCAGATATAAATGTAATAGCAACCGCCCCGGAAGAGATGACGGCCAGCGGTTATGCAGATCTTTTTGCTAAAGTGCCCGCAGGTGCAGACTGGATAATTTCTGACGCACTTGGTATCGAGCCTATTGACCATATCGCATTTGACACGGTACAAGGTGGACTTAAAGAAGCCCTCGGAGATCCCGAAGGCCTTAGAAAGGGAGACAAGAAGGCTCTTGGTCAGTTGATCGAGGGACTGCTGTTAGGTGGTTTCGCAATGCAGATACACAAAACAAGTCGTCCGGCAAGCGGCGCAGACCATCAGTTCTCTCATCTCTGGAACATGGAACACCACACAATGGCAGACGGGACAACACCGTCACACGGTTTTCAGGTAGCTATCGGTACCCTGGCATCAACCGCTCTATACGAAGAGATGCTTAAAGAAGATTTCAGCAATCTCGACGTTGATGCGTGCGTGGCACAGTGGCCATCACTCGAGGATGCAAAAGCAGAGGCTCTTAAAATGTTTGAAGGCACTGACTTCCCGACAATCGGGGCTACAGAAATCGAAGCAAAATATGTGAGCAAAGAGGAACTTGCAAAACAACTGACTATACTTAAAGAGAATTGGGAAGAGATCAAGGGCAAGCTGAAAGCACAGCTCCTTCCTCTCGACCAACTGAAAAAATCTCTTGCTGAAGTGGGTGCTCCGGTAAAACCGGAAGATATAGATGTGACTCCGGAAAGACTGCGCGAAAGTGTGTTCCGCGCGCAGCGTATCCGTCGCCGTTTCACTATACTTGACCTGGGTGTTCGCACTGGCAAACTTGCTGAATGGGTAAAACAGGGACTTTAATCCATAAAACATTATATATTCATATCAATTTCAACAGAGTGGCCGGACAAACATCCGGTCACTCTTTTTTATATGCGTCATGATTGTTTATATACGGGAAGTTGAGGACAACTTCCCCTCCTAACTGCCGGACGGCACCCGATGGTTGGGAGGTTGGTTTGTCCCCAAACCAACAAAACATATCTGTTTATTTAGTCATATTCATTCCAAAACTGCCGGATGGCACCCGACCGTTAGGAGGTTGGTTTGTCCCCAAACCAACTAAACATATCTGTTTATTTAGTCATATTCATTCCAAAACTGCCGGAGGGCACCCGACAATTAGGAGGTTGGTTTGTCCCCAAACCAACTAAACATATCTGTTTATTTAGTTATCTCCATTCCCCCAACTGCCGGATGGCACCCGACGGTTGGGAGGTTGGTTTGTCCCCAAACCAACAAATACCCTCTCCGACATTGTCCCGTATATAAAAAATAAAGATGCGGATCATCAAGACCCGCATCTTTATTTTCAATATTTTAAAAGATTATTATTTGCTTCGCAGTGCTTCCTCTTCCGGTGTAAGTTCAGGATCAACACCCCAGTTCTGGGATGCAAGACGTTTGTAATTGTTGTAACGCCATTTTGCATTAGCCTTGGCTGCCTTGAACAATTCATCCGCATCCTGTGGGAACATCTTGTATAGGGATGCAAAACGCACCTCTCCTTTAAGGAAGTCGTCGAACTTGTCCCAATCAGGCTCTTTGCTGTCGAGAGAGAACGGATTCTGACCTGATTCCTCAAGAGCGGGATTATATCTCCAAAGATGCCAGTATCCGCAATCAACAGCAAGTTTCTCCTCTTCCTGACTATGTCCCATACCTTTACGGATACCATGGTTGATACATGGAGCATATGCAATTACCAAAGAGGGTCCGTCATAAGCCTCTGCTTCACGAATAGCTTTAAGAGTCTGTGCATTATCAGCGCCCATTGCAATCTGAGCCACATATACGTATCCGTAGGTCGTGGCAATCAGACCAAGATCCTTTTTACGAATTCTCTTGCCTGCTGCGGCAAACTTGGCTATTGCACCAATAGGTGTGGACTTGGATGACTGGCCACCTGTATTTGAATATACCTCTGTGTCAAGAACAAGGATATTGACATTCTTACCGGATGCAACAACATGGTCAAGACCACCGAAACCTATATCATAGCTTGCGCCGTCACCACCGACAATCCATTGACTACGTTTTGTAAGATAATGACTTAGATTAACAACCTGTTTGCAATCGTCACACTTGTCCGCATTCTTACCGGCCTCAGAGGCGAACTCCCGACCATATTCCTGAGACAGTTTGGCATCATCACGGTTGTCAAACCAGGCCTTGGCTGCATTGCGTAATGATTCCGGAGCATCTGCATTCCCGGCAATTCTATTGCTTATCTCTTCCAGACGGTTTCTCATCTTCTCGTAACCAAGGTACATTCCAAGTCCGAATTCGCAGAAATCTTCAAACAAAGAATTAGCCCAAGCCGGTCCATGACCATCGGCATCGGTTGTATAAGGTGTGGATGGAACTGAACCGGAATAGATTGAAGAACAACCTGTGGCATTAGCTACCATCTGACGGTTGCCGTAGAGCTGTGAAATCAGCTTCAGATATGGAGTCTCTCCACAACCGGAGCATGCTCCGGAGAACTCGAAGAGAGGCTGAGCAAACTGGCTGTTCTTGACATTAAGCTTGACATCAACGAGATCTGCCTTATTCTTCACATTCTTAATCAGCCAATCCCAATTCTTCTGCTGATCAATCTGGCTCTCCTCATGAACCATAGTAAGAGCTTTATTACCCTTTTTACCGGGACATACATCTGCACAGTTGCCACATCCGAGACAGTCGAGGACATCTACCTGCTGAACAAAACGCATACCGGCCATAGTCTTGCCCATTGCCGGAATTGAATGCTCCTCGCCGAAAGGTGCTGCCGCAGCTTCCTCTGGTGTGAGGACAAACGGACGGATACATGCGTGAGGACAAACATATGAACATTTGTTACACTGTATACAATTCTCCGGATTCCATTCTGGTACAAATGCTGCCACTCCACGTTTTTCATATGCGGCTGTGCCCTGCTCCCATGTGCCGTCGGCACGATCGGCAAAAGCGCTTACAGGAAGGAGATCTCCATCCTGGGCATTGATCGGACGCACAACATTTGTTATGAACGCAGGCGCGTCGGCAGCCACAGGAGCATCATCCTCAAGATCGGCCCATGCCGGATCTATTTCGAGTTTGTGATATTCACCTCCGCGGTCAACAGCGGCATAGTTCATGTTAACAACATTATCACCCTTCTTGCCATATGATTTCATGATGAATTTCTTCATCTGCTCAACGGCAAGATCAACAGGAATAACTTCCGTTATACGGAAGAACGCACTCTGAAGAATCGTGTTTGTGCGGTTACCCAGACCAATTTCCTGTGCGATTTTGGAAGCGTTGATATAATAAAGGGTAATATTGTTTTTGGCCAGATATTTCTTAACCTTGTTCGGAAGATTCTTGGCAAGCTCCTCACCCTCCCATATTGTATTGAGAAGGAATGTTCCGTTGGGCTGCAGTCCGCGGAGAACATCATACATATGTAGATACGCCTGAACATGACATGCAACAAAATTAGGAGTATTCACAAGATATGTAGAACGGATCGGAGTGTCACCGAAACGAAGGTGGGAACATGTGAAGCCACCCGATTTCTTTGAATCATATGAGAAATATGCCTGGCAATATTTATCTGTGTTATCTCCGATAATCTTGACAGAGTTCTTGTTCGCACCAACTGTACCATCAGCTCCAAGACCAAAGAATTTAGCCTGGAACATACCTTCGTCACCGACATTGATCTCTTCGCTTAACGGGAGTGAATGGAATGTTACATCATCAACTATTCCTATTGTAAAGTGATTCTTTGGCTCTGGGAGTGAAAGGTTTTCATAAACCTCGACAATCTGTGCGGGTGTCGTATCCTTGGAGCTGAGTCCATAACGCCCTCCGACAATTAGCGGAGCGTTCTCTTTGCCATAGAAACAATCCTTTACATCAAGATAAAGAGGTTCTCCGTTGGCTCCGGGCTCTTTGGTACGGTCAAGCACAGCAATTCTCTTTGCTGTAGACGGAACCGCAGATAGGAAATGTTTGGCGGAGAACGGACGATACAGGTGTACACTGACCAGACCGACTTTCTCTCCATTCTTACGAAGATAATCTATGGTCTCCTTTATACATTCTGTCACGCTGCCCATAGCAATGATAACGCGCTCAGCATCAGGATCTCCATAATAATCGAACAGACCGTAATTACGACCGGTGATTTTATTTATCTCCTTTACATAGTTCTCTACGATTTCAGGAATTGCCTCATAATAGGGATTGCTTGCCTCTCTGTGCTGGAAGAATACATCGGGATTCTCAGCCATACCACGTGCAACCGGAGCATCCGGATTCAAAGCGCGCTGACGGAATTCGGCAAGTGCTTCTCTATCCAACAGGGGTGCAAGATCCTCCTCACTTAGAGCCTCTATTTTCTGTATCTCATGGGATGTGCGGAATCCATCAAAGAAATTGATGAAAGGCACACGTCCTTTGATGGCCGACAAGTGTGAAACTGCCGCAAGATCCATAACCTCCTGAACAGAACCCTCGCAGAACATCGCAAAACCTGTCTGGCGAGCTGACATAACATCCTGATGATCTCCGAAAATACTTAATGCGTGAGAAGCCAAAGTACGGGCTGAAACATGGAACACACAGGGAAGAAGCTCTCCGGCAATCTTATACATGTTGGGAATCATGAGTAACAATCCCTGTGATGCCGTATAAGTTGTTGTCAACGCACCCGACTGCAACGAACCGTGCAACGCACCGGCAGCACCGGCTTCGCTCTGCATCTCCTGAACGAGAACAGTCTCACCAAAGATATTTTTTCGACCGGCAGCAGACCAGTCATCCACATATTCCGCCATTGTTGAGGACGGAGTGATCGGATAGATTGCCGCCACTTCGCTAAACATATAACTGATATGCGCGGCAGCCTGATTGCCATCGCATGTCAGAAATTTCTTTGCTTTGCTCATAATTTATTTATAAATTTTGAATTATAACTTACTTATTTAATTTTAAACGCTTTCAAACAGGTACAAAATTGCCCTTTGCGCGAAAAAAATAACTTTCAAAGTTACGAATTTTTAACGTCTTTACAAAATAAAATGTTCTATTCCCCCTGTTTATTCCCTCTGTTTGTTTAAAATAGACATTCCGTAACAACCTTTCATCTGTCAAATCCACATACAATTCCAGAAACTGTGTAGAAACTGTCGAATGTTCCCTAACGATGGAGACTGCACCCGACGCTTAGGACCGCGACTTGTCCCCAAGTCGCACATATTTGTCTGTAACGGCAATCCCCATACCCGACGCTTAGGATTGCGACTTGTCCCCAAGTCGCGCAGAATCCACCTCTCTGTCTGTTTATGGGTGATTATTCCCTCACCGCGACCGTGCAATCCGTGAGACATCCGCCTCCATCCGTGCCTTTACGAAAAAAGCTTCTTTTTTTCGTAAACCGTGATTCAGCGTCCCCCGTCTGTCCTCTCCGGAATAAAAATCCGCGCCCCATCCGTTCCTTTCCGCGCCCTCTACAAGCGTAACACTGCGCTTGACATCCGCGATTCTTGTAACCAAAATCTATCCCGGATTTCGTGATTCTTGTATCAAATCCCGTATCTGTCTGCACCAGATGGTTAGGATTGCGACTTGTCCCCAAGTCGCGCAACCACTTCAAAAATAACTCTCAAAATTCCTCGAAAATAATTTTAAACAGAGTTTCTTAGAAATTGCTCAATTATTATTAAATTTGAGAATTAATAATACTTTTCTTGAGTATGCCAGATTTAAGCGATAAAGAGATACTTGAACGCTTGCACCGGGGAGACACCGGTGCACTCGGATTACTCTACATCAGATATGCCGGAGCTGTGACTGAATTCGCCTATCGCTTCATTAAGGCCAAGGATGAGGCAGACGACATAACGCATAACGTGTTTTGCGCCCTTTGGGACAACAGAGATAAACTCATTTGCATAGAGTCAATAAAGAATTATCTCTTTCAAATGACCAAAAATGCTATTTTCACATATCTGCGTCATGATAAAATCGCGTCTGAATATGCTTCCCGAATCCACTCTGATACATCCGAAGAAAATAAGTTACTTGACGGCGACCGGGAAGTAACAACAAAAGACCTGCTTGAAATAATTAATCTGTACATATCACGAATGCCAGAACTTCAGCGAAAGGCATTCCAGATGAGCAGATTTGAAAACAAAACTTACAGCGAGATTGCTGACGAGCTGGGCATATCTCCCCGCACTGTACAACATTACATTAGTCAGGCTCTGGCAGAACTTAGGAAATTATCAGAAGTCCTGATTCTGTTCACCTCTCTAAACTCCATTAACAATCTTTTTTAATTTTGTATATGGCTATAAAACAGCTAAGACTTCATCCTCAAAAATAGAATGAAGTCTTAGATGTTTTATAAACTGTATAAGCTTATTTCACCAGTATCTTTTTAATGGAACAATTTCCATTCTTACCATTAACGGTTATTATATAAATTCCAGGCACAGAAGGTGCTGTGAGAACTGCTTCATCGTAAAATTGTACGGGGGAACCACACATTGTTCCGTTAACACTATACATTGTTGCACAAGATTCCGAATCAGCGTTTGAATTCAAGATAAAGGTTTCTCCACAACCAACCACACTGGGACACCGCAGAAGATCAATCGCTGTAACAACCTCATTCACACCTGAGCCTCCTTCTATATCTACGCTCTTGGAAATCGACACTCCATCTTTTGTGGCTGTAAGCATACCTGAGGCAGGTTTCGTGCCGGCTATGAACACATCTCCGTCACAACGTCCTATCGCCGGATCACAGCTAAGAGTAAATCCTTTTAAATTCTTTTCTGTCAATGCACCGTACTTGTTATATCCAAGCATGGTGGGAGTAAATGTCGATCCTGCCGAAAGACTAATTACCGGGTGGTCAAATGCCATGGATGCAAGTGTGTTGTCATCTTCCGGAGCTGTTGAGAATATCATCCAACCGTTATATACTGCACGCGGAACTCCTCCATCATACGAGGGAGAAGGTGTTACAACCTTGTTGTCTATCATCATCATTGCAGATCCTCCAGCATCAAAATTTGCCATATTGTAGCAACCGAAGTGTCTGGCTATTTCACACATTACGGATGTGGAACACCCCGCGGATTTACCATAAATTTCATCTGCAAGATTATCGATCACTATGCTATACATAGTTTTCCCGTCCTTCGAACAACCATATCCTGTGCGAGAATATACTCGGGAATTATAATCTTCATTAGTATTGTGTTCCGTTAATTCTCCATGACGCATCACAAGTGCATTACCTCCTATCGCCTGCTCTACTGTTTGATAACCGGCATCCGTAAACTTAAAGCTGTAATTGATCGACACCTTGTCACCTACCAGACAATTGGTGGGAGCAAGTCCTCCGAAGCCGACAATGGCAAGATCATAATCTCCGAGCTTTCCTCTTCCGTTAGTATTCCATTTCACTTCTTTCACAGTGAATAATACATCCTGCCCCCCTTTCCATTCCTGTCCTTCATCCATTGTGCAATATATCTCCACTCCATCTGTTACATTTTCCAAGACGGTATATTTGCTGCTGTTGGAAGCATCTGGCTCGTATGGCATGAATTCCCTATCGCGACCATAAAAGCTGTTATACAAAGCATATTGCTTGGTCCTGTATCCCTTATTTACCGTATAGGTAGTTTTTTTCGCATTCTTTTTTATCAAAGTCCACGAAAGTTCGGGCACACAGTAATCAATATTCAAAACTTTGTCATAAGACACACTTGTTACTCCTGTTCGCGTCGGACCTTTAAAATCTATTTCGCTTTTTGTGTTGTACTCGGTCACTATCTTACCGTTGCGCACACATCCACTTTTGGGAATCCCCTTATAAATTTCCTGCTTTGCCTCTGTTGTCCACCAAAAGTTTGCATTTGCTGCTGCCAAGGCCCTATGCATCGGTGCATCCTGACGCTGGGCGGCGTTTACAAGTTTCTCGGTTCCTTTGGCCGATTCGTTGGCTATCGTGGTTTCAATACGGTTGTATTGATTGTTTAGATCCACTATTGTCATGTTCACGTTTAATGGATAATCCGGAAAACGAAGTCTCATATAAGTAACCCCGGGACCAATCTGGCGCTCAATAATACGCTCTACCGTGTAATCCTTTCCCTTAAGATTGATTGTCTCCGACATCACCGGCATTGCCACAAAGGCTGATGCTGCCAAAAGAAATGCTGTGTAAAATTTTTTCATGTATATCAAGGTTTGTTGTTAGGCAACTGAAGTTAAACAAAACATACAAATTCCTTAGGTGTGGACATTATATTTATATTATATGTCCACACCTAAGAAACCACTAAGATTTTTTGTTTATCATTTTACTTAACGTAAACCTTTTCCTCTTTATTGCCCTGACGACGGATAAAAATTCCATTCTCCGGATTAGAGACTTGAATGCCTTGAAGATTATAATACACTGCAGGCACATTCAAATCTTCAGCAATTTCCGCAACTCCTGAACCCAATTCAGCCAAAGTTACCTCTACAATATATGCCGCTTGTGTTGCACAACCCTTTTCAGCCTTATAAACAACTGTGGTTGCCTCGGTTCCGGGATTCGCTGTCCATGTGTTCAGCTTTTCATTGTTGGTGCCTCCGAATGTTTGTGTTCCTCCCTCTGTTTCCACTATTGTATTATTTAGCACACAACGGACAGGTGTTCCGTCAACTTCAGCATTCATTACAATTTTTTTAATAGACATTCCCGATGGAGCGGTGAATTTTATCTCCTCAGTCTGATACCAGCGCATATCGGCAATAAAATTATCATCATTGTAATCTCCGGGTGCTGAAGGAGCAGCCGACGCTGTATTTCCTATAAAGAATCGTGGATAATCTTTATATTTATCGGGATTAGACATCTCTATTGTCACTCCGTCATATGTAAACGAAGATCCACTAACGACTAATACAACATTCTTTCCACTGACATAGAAACGGTCTTTATCCTTCGCGGGATCTGTACTTTCATTCGAATATTTCCCCGTCTTTAAATCTGAAAGAGTAAGTGGAACAAATGTCATTTTGTCAAGATTCGACGGTTTTGTAAAATCAAAAACTACTGTTTTCTCAGCTGACACCGTCATTGCCAATGCGGCAAATGATGTAAAAAGTAAAGATTTAATCTTCATATAAAAAAGTTTTAAGGTTATTATTTTAAAACCCGGTGCATCCTGTTTCCAACCGATGCACCAGGTTTTGTTTATTATTATTTTGTTTGTACCACTTTGAACTCATCGAGGAAAAGTCGCTGGGTATGCCCGTCTGGATCAGAGTAAGCATCCTCAAGTGCTGCCTTGCCGGCCACTACAACTATTCTTGTCGAATTATCCATTCCGGATACATTAATTGAGTAGTTACATTCATCCAGTGACCAGACCTTCAATCCTGTTGCATCAATATTCTTGAGGAACCAGTTATTCTCACCAAGACCGAATTTAACAGCAGGTATATTGATAATCGGATCGGAAGCGGACTTCTTGTAAGGAATAGTCACTCCGGTGGTTGCGCCAACACCATCGGCTCCTACTATAGAGCCCGGGCCAAGAACTGCCACATAGAACATTGTGATTGGATCTTTGGCACTATTCTTATCTCCGTAGCCAACGGCCTTGAGCGACACTTTTACGTTTGTCGGCTCTGTGAGTTCCGAAATAGCAGGGAAAGCAACGTCGCCTCCAAATTTTCCTTTACCAAGCTTAATGAAGCCGGTACGAGAGTAACACCAGGTTGATAGAGATGTATATCCATGCGCCTTTTCCTCAGCAGACCATTTGTCAATACGGGTTTCATTCTCCACAGGTGTTTCCCAGCCAAGAATACCTGCTTTACTCTTAAGCCAGCTGAAATCATCAAAGAAAATAGCAACAAGCTGGGTGAGTGAAACATCATAACGCAGATCTGGGAATTCTTCACCACCTTTAATCACAAGTGTAGCCTCAAGTTCCTTCCCTGACGTGTTGGCTTCAGTTTTCACCACCGCCTTATTTCCTTTTCTTTCTGCAATAAAATAAGATGCATCCGCACCCTCTACGGAGCATGTCCAATCTACATTGGCATTGACATCTACTGACAGTTTTCCACCCTGACGCTGGAATGTCAGGCTTAGGGTGCTTATATCCAGATTTGGAAGAGCATTTTCCTGTGTCAGGATAAATGGATCCTGCTCCACACCATTCAGATATAACCGATATGTTGCAGAACGTTTATGGGCATTTGTGTTCTCTTTACAGTAGAACCGGATAAAACCGTCATCCTCTCCTTCCATAGGCCAGATTTTCACCCATTCGAGATCTTCTTCATTCTCAATCTCGAATCTCCAATTACCATGAGCACGGATTGTAAATTTTTTTCCGTTACCGAATGTGCCTTCATCAACTCCTTTGTACGGAAACAGGTAATTGGCAGGAAGGTCTTCAAACGCGAAGTATGTCGGACCGTTATCTGTTTCTTCCTCTTTACATGAAGTAATGCCTGTTGCAGCTAATGCCAAAGCACATAATCCAAGCAAGCTCTTTCTTACGTATTTTAAAATATTTCTTGTTTCCATTTTATCATTTTTCTATTTCTGGGTTAGCAATAGGGAATTTGCCTGTAATGGCTTCTATACTCCACCACACCGGAGTGCACATATTATTCTCCCCTCCCATATTACTCAATGCTGCTGCAACATTATCGGGATTAGGACCTACGGAAATTGACGGATAGAACAATCTCTGTGGGAAATGATGATTGTTGGGAGATGTAGCCGGACCAATTGTGAGCAGAGGCCAGCCTGTTCGACGAATTTCGTGAAACGCCTCCATTCCTACCCAGAACAAAGAAAGCCATTTTTGCTCTGCAATAAGCTGATCTTTATCTGCATAACTATCCCAGTTTGCAAGAGACGAAGACAGGAAGCTGTCTATATTGGCATCATTGATTGGTGCCTTCGTCTTTGAAAAAGTTTCAAGCTCAGCCCATTTCTGACACGAAGCTCTAACAGCATTCTCATAATACTCTTTAGCCTTTGAATCTCCACCGTCAATCCAGTTTTTATGAGCTGCCTCTGCCTTGATGAAAAGTACTTCTGAATAATCAAAAAGAAATGCCGGAGCTGCGTCTCGAACAAGCACCTCATAATTCAAGAGTGAGGTTCCATCATTAATTACACGCTGATCCTCTATTGAACAGCCTGCTACTGTTCCTTTCCAACCATCGTCAGCACTATATTGCTTCGCCCATGTCGTGATTCGGGGATCTGTGATAGTCTTGGTTCCCTCCACACGCACAGTCATTTTGAGAAACTGTTCCGTAATGCGATAAGCAGCTTTTGTAAACTTATCTTCATTATATTTACTTGGACGAAAAAAATTGTAATAAGGATCCACGCCTGTGTTATGAATGGTTGCGCTCTCCGTGTTAGCAGAAATAACTGGATAATTCTGACTATCATTCAGAATCTGCTTGATTTTTTCTCCGGCATTCATTTCCGCACGTCCGGAAACACGTGTCAGAAGACGTAGATATAGAGCATTATTGAACTTACGCCACAGCTTCATATCTCCTCCATACATGATGTCCATCTTTGCTTTTTCAGAGTCAAAAACAGGATTCTTGGCATATATGTTATTGGCTTCCTCTAAGTCTGCAAACATTTGCTCATAAACATGTTTCTGACTATCAAATTTTGGTTTGTCAATCCCCTCGTCTCCCCTGAACGCCTCGGAATATGGAATATCTCCGAAAATATCAGTCAGATTCGATAGCAGATAAACTTTCATTGTCAGCGCAATTGCTTGACATGCAGGAACATTAAACTTGGTCGCAAGCTTATACATATGAACTGCATTGCCGGCTTTCACAGCATAATTGCTCCATACATCCTGACAGTTCTTGTCCGTGACAAGATAACGGTGACGCTCCTGACCCGTTACGGAAGTGCAGGCTGTGAACTGAACGAGTTCGTCGTTCCAGTACCATGTCAGGTAATTCTGCTGACTCGCAGTATTGTAAAGAAGCGATTCGAACATGCCATAAGGCTGCAAGTCGCCTACATTCATCTTGTTGGGATCCGTATTTATTTCTTCAAAATTGTGAGAGCACGATGCTCCGAAACCGGATACCAATATTATAAATGAAATTAGTATTTTAGATTTCAGTTTCATTGTCAGAAAAAAAGTTTAAGGTTAATACCATAAGTGCGGGTCATCGGAAATGCTCCATATTCAACACCATTAATCACATTGGTTCCCACGAGTGTACCGGCTTCTGGGTCATATTGGGGGAAGGGTGTAATACAGAATATATTGGTGGCATAAACACCAAGCGAAGCTCCCTGTAGCACTTTAGTTTTACGGCATATCCGTGCAGGAAGATTATAATCCAGACGAGCCTCTTTCAGTTTCAGAAAGTCGGTCTTAAATGTATTCTCCTCCACATTCTTTGGATGGTAAACATACTTATTATAGTATTCTTCCACGCTGGAAGTAATGGTACGGTTCAACTGATAACTGATTGATCCGTCATCATTCTTTATCGCATTAACGCCAACCGGTACAAGACCATCGGGACGACCTTCGAGTGTATTCTCAAGTTTACCCATATAAGAGAGCTGTGCATGCGTGCGAGAATATGTATGTCCTCCCATCTGTGCTGTAAAGTTAAGACCAAGAGTAAAATCTTTGTACTTAAAATTCATACTCATACCTCCGCGCCAAGTCGGGTTGATCTTAGCAATTCTTCGATTAGGAGTGTCATCAAGAATTGGATTACCTGTCTGGATATCTATAAGCTTCATTCCCGAGCAGTCTATTACATTTCCATTCTCATCTGTATAGGTTGCTCCTTCTGGTGCTCGCTGATATCCTATACCATAAAGCCAGTTCATCTCTTCTCCTACATAAGAATATATCAAAGCATCTGAACCGGTAGACTTACCCTGGAATGGGGTACGTGGATCCCAACCGTCCTCAAGTGCCACAAGCTTGTTCCAGTTGCGGCTCCAATTGACATCTATGCTCCAAGTGAAGTCGTGAGTGCGCACCGGCACTGCATGAAGTGCAACCTCAATACCACGGTTACGGATCTCTCCGCAATTCATCTTTTTTGATGATGATCCGATCATCGGATCTGTCACGGCTGAAATTATTTGATTAGTGGTATGAGAATTATAAAATGCCAAATCTAATCCTAAACGGTTCTGGAACATTCTTGTCTCTATTCCAACTTCGTAACTTTCTACATTTTCCGGCTTTATAAAATAATTGGCACGGCTTGTAGGCAGTTCATAACTTCCAGGATAATCAACACTTGCTGTATAAGCATCTATCAATGTATACGGACTGGTATCATTACCTACATTCGCCCACGAACCCCGCACTTTCAACATATTAAGCCAAGGAGCACTATCCCTGAGTTTGAAAGCCTGATCAAGCAACACTGATGCAGATACGGAGGGATAGAAAAATGACCAATTATCGCGACCTAATGCTGACGACCAGTCATTGCGGGCTGTTATATCCAGAAAGTATGTATCGTCCCAACTGGCATTCAAAAATCCATAAAATGAGTTCACAACCTTGTGACTACGATAGAAAGATGTTCTTGGAACCTCCCCGGGACGTGTATTTGTGGAATTATACACACCTTCCTCGCCAAGATTGTCAAGTGTGATGGAACTGCGCCACATACGACGACCCATATTATTGCCACCAAAGGCAACGTTGAATCCTAAACGCTCATCCAAAAGACTGTTATTGACATAACGAAGAAGAAAATCCATATTGGTCTCAATATCACGGAAACTTTGTTCTCTGTAGAAACCCGAGAGGAAACCTGTGGTGCGGAATGGTCTCTTCTGCTGGCGCCAGTCTGCGGAGAAGTCAGTACCGGCTCGCAAATCAAGAGTCAATCCTTTTACCGGAAAATTGATTGTAAGCATAACATTGCCATATACCCTATCCTTGTTAATAGAGTTCGTGGCCTCATAAAGCTGACGATACGGGTTTTGGGGTTCTGAATTGCCAAGACGCGCCACCATACCTGTTCCATCCTTACCTCCTGATGCAAAGTTCTCTGGAGTGCATCGACCAAGGAAGTACTCATCATAATACCACTTCATAGAAGAGTTTGTCTGACCCCAGATCAGAGTATAAAACGGAGAAAGTTTGTTAAAGCCGGAAGTCGGAAGGTTATCACTCGTTTTGTGAAGATAATTGACCTTAGCCTGAAACTTAAACCATTTATTCATTTTCGTTGTAAACGAAAATGAAACTGTCTGATTTTGATATCCGGTGTTTGGAAGAATCCAGTCATTGCGGGTATCAGTAATTGATATACGTGCGGTTGTTCCTTTTCCGTTATTCGACGTAATGGAGGCTGTATTCTTAAAAGTTGTGCCCGTTTCAAAAAGACCTGTATACCAATCATCAGCATACACAAAGGGGGTAAGTTCATATTCACCTGTTTCCCAATTATATGAATTGTATTGGTTACGATACTTATCAGGGCTGAACGCCTCTCCCCATGAGTAACGAGAACCACCCGCTGGTCTGTTCTTTGAAAAACCCTCTGGTGGTGTACCACTGAAAGTCCAATAATTATATGTATAATAACCAAGACCTGTACCGGGTCCATAAACCTTCTGGAATTTAGGGAAGTATCCGGCCTTCTCAAATGTAACGGATGAGCTTAATGTCACACCGATACCCTTACTTTTTTTACCGGACTTAGTGGTAATTACTATAGCACCGTTGGCAGCTCGGGAACCATACAGAGCTGTTGCGGCAGGACCTTTAAGCACAGAAACGCTTTCTATATCCTCCGGATTAAGTTCAGAAGCTCCATTACCGAAATCTACCGGAGCATCTGTATGACTGTTACCGCCTCCGGAGCCTGTCCCGTCAGTACCGCTCGTAATTGGGACTCCATCCACTACAAACAGGGCTTCATTATTGGCATAATTAAGAGACTGGTCTCCTCGGAGGATAACACGCATAGATCCCGTCGGACCTGTACCTGCTCCCGATGCACTCAAGCCGGCTACTTTGCCGTCAAGATTATTAAGCCAGTTTCCTGTGACAGTATTATTCAGGTCTTCTCCTCCGACCTTTGTCACAGCATAACCCAGTGACTTCTGATCACGAGTTATACCCAACGCTGTCACAACGACCTCATTTAGATTTACAGATGTAGATTTGAGCACTATTTTTAGAACTTCTCCATTATGCCCTTTTGCTGTTGTTGCGTCATATCCTACATAACGCGCTACAATCTCCGGATTGCTTGAGCTTACATTAATGGTGAATTTTCCATCAACATCGGTTATCACTACATTATTAGTGCCTTTCTGCATTACAGTCGCACCTATCAGAGGTTCTCCCTTTCCATCCACAACATATCCGTTCAGCTTCCAGCTTTTTTGCTTATCTGAAGACTTACCCGAAGATTTGGATTCAGCATTATCCTTTTTTACTTTTTTAGCACTTGAGATCAAAATCTTTCGGTTCTGCACTTTAATCGTAGCCGAAGGAAGAGCCTCCTTGAGCACGGTATCAATAGATTTTGTCCCACCAATGATTTTAACATGCTCATCCAACGGAACATCTGCGTCGGCATAAGCGAAGGTATAGGTACTTCTCTTCTCTATATAATTAAGAAGCTCCCTTACCGTCATGTTTTTAGTCTCGAATGCAAGTGTTTCTTTTTGCGCGAACGTGGCGATTGAACTCCCGGTCATTGCTAAAAGCAACAATATCATTCTCAACCGTTTGGAATTTAAATGATAATTCATTATGAGTAAGGTTAGTTAAAAAATTTAATCTTGTTGAGCGTAAATATTAAGATTATGTCCCTTAATATCATATCTTATTCCTGTCAGATAACTTATTATTGAGAGTATATCCTCTAAGTCGTCATTCTGCAAAGTAATTGTCAGCGTATGTTGCATATCTACTTCAGGACTAATGTTAAGTTCTACACCATACTTACGCCCAATAGTAATAAGCAAATCACCGACAGGTTCATTCTCAAGTTTCAGACGCTTTTGAATCCAGCGGCAATATTTTGAAGCTTCCGTGTCTTCCACACACCACGTCTTTTTGCTGCGATCCAATATAAAACGCTGGTCCGGACGTAGCGTTACACTTTTATTCCCTCCCAATTCGCTTATATTCACCGAACCGGACTCAAGCACAACCTCTTCAAAATTTGAATATGGATAGTTCCTTACTTCAAATTTGGTACCGGTGACCTCAACGCAACTTCCGTTCAACATTACCTCAAATGGATGATTCCGGTCTTTAGCCACATCAAAATAGGCCTCTCCTTCAACACTTACCTTTCTTTTACCCCATTTCCCGAAATCATTTGCATTGTAGCAAAGCCGACTACCTCCATTAAGTTTCACTTCTGTTCCGTCTGGCAAAACAAAATCTCCGCATGAACCATTTGCTGTGGCAAAAACAGTTTCTATGGGTTGAAAATGATTATTGACAATTACCGTAATGACAACAGACAAAATAATGGCCGCAAAAACAGCAGCATAACGCATCCAGGTACCCCATTTCGATTTCCTTTGAGTCGCATTTGGCTCTTCTTGATCTGAATGACTGCCAATATCCTGAAGGATCCGGCTCAATGATTCCGGTCTGAAATTTAAACTGTTTCTCAAAATCTCCTCTTCCCACAAATCGTACATACTGCGGACTGTCTCTTCGTCGTTCTCATGGGACAGAAGCCATTCATAAAATTTGTCGCGAAGGCTTTGTGGCAGATCGTCACGACTGTATATGAAGTTTAATATTTTTTCGTAGTCCTTTCGCATTCTTGATTTTATAATATTTACCGCATTTCTTGACAATATCTTCCGGATACTACCTCATGTTTTCATTGAAAACTTTAGGACGTGTAACTGTCTGGACAAATTCTTTTCCATTTATGTCTGTCACAACAACCTTGACTTTTGATGTCGCACTTTTACATCGAGCCTTGAAAAATGATTCGTATTCTGTGTAGTAAAAGTTACAGTAGAGGTCGGCACTGCATTATGACTCAAACGCTGACATTCATATGAGAGGATATGGAGCGGATCCTTCGTTTTCACCCTCGTCACTGTTAATGGCCGTCCCTCTTCAAATATCTCGATTTTCCAATCAGGTTGGAACGAAAACACATTAACCAGAATATCATTGTTTAAATTCTTATTATAGTATTCTCCGGCATAATCTTTTACCATATCTTTATACTTCTTTGTTCCGGAAACACAATCTTCATTTATAAGCGTACTATTTAAATCATAAACACGGAATTGATAATCTTCATCCATGCCTACTCCTTTGTATTTATAGTCAAGTTCTTTCCCGTTCACACGCAAGAGCCCATAACCTCCCGGTGAGCCGTCTGTACAGATATGATTAGATGTATATCCGGAATGTGCCGTCCACCATAATGATCCGGACAAGGAAGCGACATTATGCTCCTCAATACCGGTTATAAATTGCGAACGAACATTAAAATTCCTATGATAATGACCTGAGAATAATGTTACATTTGAATATGGGGAAAGCACCTGTTCAAGAACATCCATATTAAGCATATTTCTTCTCATGGTCTGTTCATTGCCACTTAAACCGGGCTCTGAATAAAAAGGTATGTGCCCGCATATCACAATCGGGACATCCTTATCTTGCAACACTTCGAGATCTTTCTCCAACCACTCCAACTGTGATTGAGTCAATGCCCGATCATAAGTCCTTTTACCCATTTCAGTAAAGGTGGCATCGGGATTGTTATATATGATATTATCCAGAACCACATAATGAATTTCTCCTATATTAAAAGAATAATATGTAGGTGCTATATTTTGTCGGAAAATATATGACGACTCCCAGTCATCGGAGACATACGGATTATTATCGTGATTGCCGATAGTATGAAACAACATACAGTCTATTGCCTCCAGACTTTTTGCAGCATCCATTATATCAAAAGAATTGGCACGCCAATATTGATCCCAGCTAATATCGCCCAAAGATAAAGAATAAACTTTTTTTCCTTTAGCTTTTTCTGAAAATATCATCCTATTTATATCCGGAATTACAAACTGTGATAATTGCTCAATATCCTCTGTTCGTTTGGCAAGATGCTGATCGGCGTGAATCAATAATGTATAACAGGAATTGTCAACCGGAATAAGAGTAAAATCATGTATTTCAAGCCTATCTGACAAACTATTCAAATTCCTAAAGAATTGAGGACGATTACCATCTGTTGGGACTGTATAGTTTCCGGGAATCGATACGAATACGAATCCGTTCGATTTATTCGAACGGATTCTGTATTCTCCATTCTCATCAGTCAGCACCACTTCGGTACCATCCGATACAACGATACCTTTTAGTCCGGTACCGTCGGACGATCTGACCGTACCCATAATCGTAACACCATCATCAGGATTTGCATCCTCTTCATTTCCATTACCCGTATTTCCGGGGAAAAGTGATTCCTCCGGGGAATCCCTCTCGATGGTCGACTTGCACCCGATCAGATACAGCATCGAAATTGCAGCAACGATTTTAATAACGTTTGCAACTTTCATAATCACACTGTCAACTAACTATAACCTAACAATATCTTTCTTACCTTCGAGTGCGATTATCTTTGTTCTCTTTACCTTTGCTCTGTTTCTCAAGAAACATTATCATTCTGTCCGGATAGTCTGTAGTTACATAATCCACCCCAAGATCATAAAAATACTTCATATCCTCTTCGGTATTTACGGTCCAAACATTTACTTCAAGACCCTCTTTATGAGCTTGCTCAACCCATTCAGGATGTTTCTTCATCGCCTTTACAGAATAATCTATTCCTTGTAATCCAAGTTTCTTTACTTTTTTGGGTGACAAATCTCCATCAAGATAAAATATTTTAACTCCTGCTGGGAAGATCTTACGGAATGTCATGGCCGCATTCAATGAAAATACAATTATATCCGTGCGGTCCAGTACACCATGTTTACAAAGCAATTCAGCAATTTTTCTTGCACAAACATCTTCTCTGGAATAGTCTGTAAGTGATTTCATCTCCAGAACCAGTTTCATGTCAGGATGATTTCTCACCTCAGCCAAATACTCATCCAATGTCGGAATCTTTTCTCCATTAGGCAGTATTATCTTTCGGATTTCTTCAAAGGGTGCCGTCTCCATGAAAAGACCTTTGAAGTTTTTATCGTGATTTACAATCAAATGATCATCTACTGTAAGCCAGACATCTATTTCAGAGCCATAACAACCGATTGAATCTGCCTTTATAAAAGAAGCCAACGTATTTTGAGCGGAATTATCGGCTTTCCAAAATCCACGGTGAGCCACGACTTTTGTCCCCGTCACAGACTGTGACTCTTTGGCATTACACCGTTGAGATGACATAGCCGAGAAAGATATTACACTAAACAGAATTACGGTAAAAGCCAATTTACGGCTAAGAAAATGATTAAAGAGTTTCATGAATCAGTCAGGTTTAATTTTTATATCGAGATATGTCTCTCTATATTATAGACGCCCCAGACGAATAACATGCCAATTAATTTTTCACTTTTTTTATAAAATTTTTACTTATTTGCCATCACCGCAATTAACTATCAACTGTATGTAGCTTTAAATCACATGATAATAGGGAACGCTCTCATAGCGGACAATAAAAAAACTTTCAATTAGAGCTTTGAGATTCTATCCATTGCAACTAAATGAAAGTTTTAAGTTTGATACTTTTGTATTTTACGCTTCTCGCGCACTTACTTATCTAACCAATGATACAAGACGTTTTTCTCCCTTTATCTTTTTACCTTTTATTTTTTCCATTATGTTTTCTGTCTCTTCTTCCGGAATGGCGACAAGTGCATAATGGTCATAAACATCTATCTTTCCGAGACGCTTCCCATCCGCGCCTCCTTCTTTAATCAGGAAACCGGCTACATCTCCCTTGGAAAGTTTCTCTTTTTTACCCGCTGAAATCCGTAGAGTAGCGTAGCCGGATCCTAAAGGGTTATCCGCATAATGGCCGGAAACATATCTGGTATCGTCAAAATCAACAAATGGTTTTACATCCTCTTCCGGTCCTATGATGACATACACATCTCCCTCCTTGTCCACGCGTGCTGTACGCCCGTTTCTATGCGTGTAGTTTTCCGGAGTCAAAGCCTGATGATAATGGATTACAGACTTCACGTCTTCTATATCAAGACCTCTTGCAGCAAGATCGGTCGCCACCAGAATAGGATAAGTGCCATTGTTGAAAGTAGCCACAGCTGTTTCTCGCTGTTGCTGGTCAAGAGCTCCATGATACAAGACAGACGGATAGCCGGCCCTCCGCAAGAACTGCGACACTCGCTCTGCACTCTCCCTGTGATTTACAAAGATAATGGCACGTTCCCAAGGTCCGTCGCCCTTTATTTCATCAAGTAGGGACGCAAGGGTCTTTAATTTGTCATTTGCATCCGAATCCACCTTGTGTACACGCAGCCTGCGTTTAAGTTCTGAATTTCCTTGCAGATAATTTATTCTCGCCGGATCTTTAAGACGAATGAAATCTGGCAGAACTTCAGAATCCGTTGCGGATGTAAGAATGATCCGACTGACATTCTTAAGCCTATCCATTATTTTCTTCATCTCCTTTTCAAATCCAAGTTCAAGAGATTTGTCAAATTCATCCAACACAAGTATCCGCGTCGGAAGGACATCTATGTTTCTGCGGTTTATATGATCGAGGATGCGCCCGGGGGTTGCCACTACAATATCTGTCCCGGCAGACAACGAGTTGACCTCATCCTCAACCTTATGTCCACCATACAATGACGTAACCTTAAAACCGGGTGCGATAGAGTTGATTATTTTCGATATCTGGATCACGAGTTCCCTCGAAGGGGCAATGACCACAACCTGTACCCTCCCGCTTGACGGGCGTAACAGTTTAAGAACCGGCAATATAAACGCCAGTGTCTTTCCACTGCCCGTTGGCGACAGCAAGATAATATCACGCGACTCCGATGCCTGCATCATCATCTTCTTCTGCATCGGATTCAACTCCGTTATTCCTAATTTTTCCTCTATCAGAGGAAGGAACTCCTTCTCTCTCATCTTATGCTTATATTATTTATGAGATTTGTGACCAATCATAAGTTTTCGCAAAACGTCTCCGAAGTTCTACTGATATAATTTCAAGTGAGGAAGAGGACAACTGCAGTTTACCCCCGGGATATTCTTCGTTGGCATTTCCTGAAAATTTCAACAATTCAGGATGTGCATTCAGTACACTTTCCGCTACATGTCTTGCCACAGAGAGAATCTGCCCGTCTGTAACAAGATTAGCCACTTTTAAATTAAACGCCAAACCGCTCTGTTGGGTTCCCTCCATATCGCCCGGACCTCGCATTTTCATATCCGCTTCCGAAATAAGAAAACCGTCTGTTGTTTCCGTCATGATAGAAAGCCGTTTTCGAGTATCTCCGGATATATTCTGTTTTGTCATCAATATACAATAACTGTGGTCAGCTCCACGGCCTACTCGCCCACGCAACTGATGAAGCTGTGACAAACCAAAACGCTCCGCATTTTCAATCACCATTACTGAAGCATTCGGCACATTGACACCCACTTCTATAACAGTAGTAGCCACAAGAATACGAGCCGCCCCGGAAACAAATTGCTCCATCTGGTAATCTTTCTCCGCCTGTTTCAGTTGTCCGTGAACCATACATACTTTAACCCCCGGAAATAATCCCCTTATACGCTCTGCTCCTGTCTCAACACTTAACAGCTCCAGTTTTGGATTCTCATGAACCAGAGGATACACAATGTATATCTGACGGCCAAAACGAAGTTCCCGGTTAATCAATGCATTTACTTCCATCCTGCAGTTACCATATTTCAGATAGGTCTGCACCGGTTTACGTCCGGGAGGCAATTCATCTATCACAGAAACATCCAAATCCCCGTATACAGTCATGGCAAGTGTGCGGGGAATAGGAGTAGCAGTCATGACAAGCACATGCGGAGCCGTGTCTCCCCCTTTCCACATTTTTGCTCTCTGAGCTACTCCGAACCGATGCTGCTCGTCTATTATAGTGAGCCCAAGATTCCTGAACTGTACCGTATCTTCTATCAACGCATGCGTCCCGACAAGAATGTCTATCTCTCCGCTGAGCAACTGATCATGTATCACTCCGCGCGCCTTGGCACGAGTACTTCCGGTCAGTAACGCAACTTTCAGACCTACAGACTCTCCCCACTGGCTGATTGTCTCGTAATGTTGGTTTGCAAGAATTTCTGTAGGAGCCATTATAGAGGACTGAAAACCATTGTCCGCAGCCATTAGCATTGTCATGAATGCCACCATCGTCTTCCCACTACCCACATCGCCCTGAAGGAGCCTGTTCATCTGCCTCCCTGTACGCATGTCGTCCCGTATCTCTCGCAACACTCGCTTCTGCGCACCTGTAAGTTCAAACGGGATGTGTTTCTTGTAAAAACTATTGAAATATTCCCCTATCTTCGGAAACAAAAAACCGCGGATTTTTCTTCCTCGCTCACGCGCATACCTCAATATATGCATCTGAAGATAAAACAACTCCTCAAATTTCATCCGCTCCTTCGCTTTCTGCAACATATCCGGAGATTTCGGGAAATGTAGATTTACAAGAGCATCCTGCAAGGACATTAGAGACAACTTTTCTACAATCTCAGAGGGCAAAGTTTCATTAATTTCCCTGAAACGGGGATGTTGTACGAGACCTCGAATCAGTTCCCACAGGAATTTAGGAGAATAACCCCTCTTGCGCATTTTATCCGGAATCGAATATACACCGCGGAATCCTTGTGGCGGACGCGTTGCATCGTAATCACTCACTTCCGGATGGGACATCTGCCATCCGTTATAATAAGTGGGTTTTCCGAAAAGGATGTAAGGAACGCCTGTTTTATAAGCATTCTTAAAATAGTTTATTTTGGAAAACCATGTTACTTCAAGAAAACGGGACCCATCGTGAAAGGAAGCCTTAAGACGCTGTCTGGCACCCTCTCCTTCGACAACAAAACCCACAAAACGGCCTAAAACCTGCACTGCGGGCATCTCTCCTGAAAACTCTTCAATCCTATAAAACCGACTGGTATCCACATAGCGGTGTGGGAATGTATATAGAAGATCACCAAAAGTACGTATCTCCATTTCCGTGCCAAGCAATCCCGCACGTTTTTCTCCTACACCTTTCAGGAATTTTATGTCGGTTTCAAGGAATGACATCTTATTTTTTCAGAATCTCCACAATTTTAAAATCTTCCGGATTTGTAACTTTTATATTACGCGAATCCCCTTCATATAAAGCAACTTTCACCCCGTATGCTTCTACAACGGATGCATCGTCCGTCATATTTTCTAAAAATGGCTGAGCATATGCATTCTTGAGCAAATGGCTTTCAAAGACCTGAGGTGTCTGCACTCTTACGTATTCTTTCCTGGCAACCGTCTCGCTACCGTGTGCGGTAAGCCTGCGAATTGAATCCGTTTCCGGTATTACCGGCACTGCTGCCATATTTTTTCTGGCGGCATCCCAACCTCTGGAAATAATACCTGCAGAAACAAGTGGACGCGCAGCGTCATGCACTGCAACAAATGAATCTTCCGATGCATCTACTGAATTCAACCCGTTTATAACAGACTCTATACGGGATCTTCCTCCACAGACAATCTTAATATTTATACGCTTTTCATCCTCCGGAAACTCGGAATACAGAATTTCCCAGTAGTCAAAATAACCGGGATGCATCACAATTATTATTTCCGTGGTAGGATCCTCCTCATGAAAAGCACGAACAGACCACCACAGCATTGGAAGCCCGTCTATTAATTGGAACTGTTTTGGAATAGCGCCGCCGGCGCGATTTCCATCCCCGCCGGCGACAATCACTGCATATTTTTTCATAAGTAGATTGCTACCTACTCAGGCTATTATTACAAGCATGTAGATTATGGCCTGATTATTACATATTCATTCCGCCATCTACCTGAATCACCTGACCTGTGACGTAGCCGGACATATCAGATGCAAGGAATGTTGCCACATTTGCAATATCCTCTACTTTACCTCCGCGACGCAACGGAATTTTCTTGCACCATTCCTCACGAACCTCTGCTGGCAGAGCCTCTGTCATCGCAGTCTCAATAAAGCCGGGAGCAATTGCGTTGGCACGGATACCACGTGAACCTACCTCCTGAGCAATACTCTTGGCCAATGCAATAAGACCGGCCTTGGATGCTGCATAGTTTGACTGACCTGCATTGCCATGAACTCCTACTACAGAAGCCATATTGATTATAGAACCACTTTTCTGACGCATCATGATAGGAAGAACCGCGTGTATATAATTGAATGCGGATTTCAAATTGACTGCTATAACAGCATCCCACTGCTGTTCAGTCATACGAAGCATGAGTCCGTCTTTTGTAATACCGGCATTATTTACGAGAATATCTATTTTTCCAAAATCATTCTTAATTTCAGCTACGGTTGCTTCTGTTGCAGCAAAATCAGCGGCATTTGATGCATACCCTTTGCATTTCACACCATATGCAGCTATCTCCTCCTCTGTTTTCTTGCCGTTTTCATCGATTACCAAATCAGTGAAAGCAATATTACAACCTTCAGACGCATATTTTAATGCAATCTCCTTACCAATACCTCTGGCAGCACCGGTAACGATAGCTGTCTTTCCTTCAAGTAATTTCATAATATATCGAATTTATAATGTTATTTCTTTAACTAAATCATTAATGTTGCATCAGACCTCGACAACAAAACAGCCACATGAATACCCTCCACCAAATACCATCAGTGCAACCTTTTCTCCTTTGTGAATTTTATCCAGATTTTCTGCCAGCACAAGAGCGGCAGAAGCAGATCCGGTGTTGCCGTATTCCTCTATGTTATTCAAAAAACTGTCCATGCCGAGACCCAACTGATGAGCCACTTGCGCCACTATCCGCTTATTAGCTTGATGTGTAATAAGTTTACTGATATCGTTCAGGCCAATCCCCAGATGCCCTAAAGACTTATTCAGGGAATATACCATGTTTTTACATGCATGTATAAAGACATCTCTTCCGTCAGGCATACTTATACCCTCTTCCTTGGGTCGTAGCGTAACGCCTTCAGGTCCCTTGCCGATATGTCCGAGACCTTCTGTAAAGACATCAAGAATTTTCATGTCTGAATCTGCGACTTTATCTTTGGATATAAAATAAGCTACAGCCGCATCTCCCCACAGATGACCGGCTTTTGTGTCTGTATCATCCGAATAATATGAGTTATGTTCACTACAGATCAACAATGCCTTGGTGGCCTTTCCCATGGCAAAATATCCCTCAACAACCTCAAGCCCGTTTATAAAGGACGAACAAGCAGATGAGACATAGACTGCTTTTGCTCCCGCAATGCCATATTCCCTCTGCACTTTGTGAGCCAATGTCGCCACCGAATCATATGTACAATAATGTGCGGCAACTATAAGATCTACATTTTTTATATCGTAAGAAAGTTTCGGAATTGCATTTTCAACAGCACATACTCCCATTGTATCTACAGTCTCATTCTCCCCGGCTCTCGAGCGGGTGCGAATACCTGTGCGCTGCTCTATCCATTCGGGGGTTACGCCCATCCTTGGAGTAAAATACTCATTGGGAACCCTCCCCGTCGGAACATAATATCCTGTAGCGTTTATATACATGGTTATATTTTTGAATTAGTTGATTTGATTTAACTTTATTTCTTTATCCCGTTTAATATAAGATTTGAAATCACCCTACTGATCCGTGACTTGTCTATACCATATGTGGCAAGACTGTCACGTATGTATGGCACATCAAGCCCATGAATAGCATTCGTGATTATCACAGCTGTTTCGCGTGGTTTCTCAACACGAAATTCCCCCGTTTCATTACCTTCCTGAATAATCTCTGCAAGCAGAACAGCTTCCTTCCTGGAAATGAGAGCTCTGGCCCTGTCAACCTTACGTACATCCCGAAAGAAGCCTGCACGCAATGATCCGTTTCGTGACACAATTTCTCGCATTGTCTTGAGCCTGCAACTTATATATTCTGATATTTTTTCTGTCGGAGACAATGATGAATAAACAATGCTTCTCAACTGCATCATCAGATCATCGGACTCGCTATTAATTACAGCATTGAAAATGTCACGCTTACTCTTAAAATATGTATAGATCGTGCGACGTCCTTTTTCAGAGGCTGAAGCGATATCATTCATAGTGGTATTCTCAACTCCTTTGCGTGCAAAGAGTTGACGTGCCACCTCTATGAATCTTTCTCTCGTTTTCTTAACCATATCGGATTTAACAATGCACACAAAGAGCATTTGTGAGCAAATTTAATAAAATTTCCCCATTTTCACAATTAAACTGCGATTGCACTCCAAGAAAAACCGCAAAGAAATTTACAAATAGAAATCTTTTAAGCAGGGATAATTTTTTCAAGTAAGGTCATTTCTTCAAGCAAGGTAATTCTTCCAAATAAGGTAATCACTTCCCAATAAGGTAATCACTTCCCAATAAGGTAATACCTTCCAAAGAAGGTAATCACTTCCAAATAAGGCAATTCTTCCAAAGAAGGTAATTCTTCCAAAGAAGGCAATCACTTCCAAATAAGGTAATCACTTCCAAAGAAGGTAATTCTTCCAAATAAGGTAATCACTTCCAAATAAGGTAATCACTTCCAAATAAGGCAATCACTTCCAAATAAGGCAATCACTTCCAAAGAAGGTAATCACTTCCCAATAAGGTAATACCTTCCAAAGAAGGTAATCACTTCCAAATAAGGCAATTCTTCCAAAGAAGACAATCACTTCCAAATAAGGTAATACCTTTCATGTAGGGATAATTAAGTTATACTTGTTTGTTGAGTCTACAGGGCTTAGTCAACAGAATCTTTCACGAATCTTTCATTTAAATTTAATTAAATTTTATTACATTAAAATTTTGCAGATTCGAAAATAAATAGTAATTTTGCATTCGTAAATGACACCGCGGGGTGGAGCAGTGGTAGCTCGTTGGGCTCATAACCCAAAGGTCGTAG
>CAQFOZ010000013.1 GCA_948788915.1 uncultured Muribaculaceae bacterium
TTCCTGAAGTTCGCCGGATGCGAAGATGTTCTTAAGGTGTTTGGAGATAGCCGGAACCTTTGTCCCAAACAGTTCCGCAATCTGACGCTGAGTGAGCCAGATTGTTTCGCCTTTGACTCTTACATCTATACGGGTGTCTCCCTGCGGAGTCTGATATATTACGAGTTGAGAATCTTTTGTTTCCATATACAAAGGTAATACTTTTTAATTTTCAATCAAATAGATGTGTCAGAAGGAAATCTCCGGCAGAGAGTCGATGGCTTCGCGTTTGAGGGAATCGACGGTGCGGGTGTGGTTCTCGGTGTGCTTGAGTCCGGTGTGACCGTGGAGCGGGGACGAGGAGGGGTATGATGATATCGTGGCGATGAATGCAGATATAAACTACAACGACGATATGATTGTTATATAAACATGAGCCACTATAAATCTGATAATTCTTCGTTGCGAAAGCTCACCTTGTCAGGGTTGCTTGTCACTCTCGGTATTGTTTTCGGAGATATCGGCACTTCCCCTCTCTATGTGATGCGGGCTATTGTCAGCGTAAACCCTCATTTTAATGCAGAGTATATAACCGGAGCCGTGTCGTGCGTGATCTGGACTCTTACTTTGCAAACAACCGTAAAATATGTTCTCCTCGCTTTGCGTGCCGACAATAATGGAGAAGGGGGAATTCTTGCGTTGTTCTCCCTTCTAAAAAATAAATATGGCAAGAAACTTTGGATAGCAGCGGCCATTGGAGCCGCAGCCCTGATAGCAGACGGTGTTATCACTCCTGCTATCACCGTGACATCCGCCATAGAAGGGCTCAACGCAGTCGTGCCGAATGTACCGACAATACCCATCGCGATACTTATCATAATCTTTATTTTCATTGTCCAACAGATGGGTACCGGCAAGATTGGCAAATTCATAGGTCCTTTCATGTTGCTGTGGTTTCTTATGCTTGGCATTCTCGGATTGTGCAACACCTTTATCTGTCCGGCTATTTTTAAGGCCTTCAACCCATGGTGGGCAATAAAGCTTCTATGGAATTATCCGGGTTGGTTTCTTATCTTAGGAGCAGTTTTCTTATGTACCACCGGAGCAGAGGCCCTGTATTCTGATCTGGGACACTGCGGTCGTAAAAACATATCCGTCAGCTGGATATTTGTAAAGATAATGCTTATACTGAATTATCTCGGCCAAGGAGCATGGCTTATCAGCAATGCCACTATTGTCGGTGATAAAAATCCGTTCTATGCCATTATGCCGCATTGGTTTACAATTCCGGGAGTGTTAATGTCGACGGGAGCTGCCATCATTGCAAGCCAGGCTCTTCTGAGTGGTTCTTTCACAATATTCTCGGAAGCAATAAATCTACGCATGTGGCCTAAGCTGAAAATAAAATACCCTACCATAGAGAAAGGTCAATTATATATACCCGCTGTCAACTGGTCACTTCTTGCGGGATGTCTGCTTACAGTAGTTCTGTTCAGAGACTCTGGGCATATGGAGGCCGCCTACGGTCTCGCGATCACCATTACAATGCTGATGACCACCATTTTATTGACATTTTATCTTTTAAGCTTACACGTAAATAAAATTCTGTGTCTTGTATTCATAATATTTTTCGCCTCAATAGAAGGGATATTTTTTATTGCAAATCTCTTTAAATTCACTCACGGAGGATGGTTCAGCATCATTATTGCCGGTATAGTGGCCGCAATAATGATAATATGGCACAAAGCAATAGAACTCAGGAGGTCATATGTCGATTACCGCAATCTTCGCAGCAATGTAGACTGCCTGATGGATATCCGGAATGATAAAGAAATCCCCAAATATGCATCCAATCTCGTTTATCTGATCGAGTCGGAAGACCCGGACAAAATAGAAAGCAAAGTGCTGTATTCAATTATCAACAAACAGCCCAAAAGAGCCGACCACTATTGGTTTGTACACATCAAACATGTAGACAGTCCGGAGGCGCTTTATTACACAACAGATATAATTGAGCCGGAAGCTATATACCGTCTGACAATGTATATCGGATTCAGGGTAGATCCAAAAGTCAATGTGTATCTGCGCCAAATAGTTGAAGATCTTGTAAACGAAGGTCTTCTCGATCTTAGGAGTGGATATCCTTCCCTGAAGAAACGCAATATCGACGGTGATTTCAGATTTATTATGATACGCCGCATATTCTCACCCTCAAGTAACTGCCGGGGATTTGCAAGATTCATCATGCGTACCCACCAGCGTCTGCGCTGGCTTGGTATTTCAGACCAGGAGGCATTTGGTCTTGACACAAGCATGGTCACAGCAGAAACTGTTCCGCTTATTATCAACAGTACACCAGGACGGCGCATAATTCAAACATCCTGACTATTGAAGTGATTGTCCAAGAATCGCGGATATCAAACGTATTAACACACTTGATAACGGACGCGGATGAATAGCGGATTGGGCGCGGATTTTATGTCTTTTAATTAATGTAAGGACTCTGAATCGCTGTTTGCGAAAAAACAACATTTTTCGCAAGGCACGGATGAATGCGGATGTCACACGCTATGGATTCTGCGCGACTTGAGGACAAGTCGCAATCCTAACCGTCGGGTGCTGTCTTGGCACAGGGGGCAAAAACATCACACCTTGAATGGCTGTGAGTTCACGACTTGGGGACAAGTCGCATTCCTAACCGTCGGGTACAGTGTCTTTGGGGCTTCTTCCACCGAAATCTGAGGAATCATCTCGGAGTAACTCTCAAAATTACACGGGAATAAATCTAAACAGTTTCTAAGCCTCTTCATTGTCAAACATTATAATTTGATATTTGTTAAATATATAAGCAGGTTATCATACGGATTCACATGATTCTTTCCATTAAGGGTATCTGCTTATAAACTGTAAATATCTAACGAATATGAAAAACACAACTACAACTATTTTATCTATAATCATCCTCACAATATTGCCAATAACGACATTTGCCCAAGTGCCGCTATTGAACCAGGAATATGCCGTATGTAAGTTTACCGACTCACATAACAACACCATGCCATACAGGATGCTTTCACCACAACATATCAGACAGGGTGAGACTTACCCCCTCGTGTTGTTTCTGCACGGATCGGGCGAACGAGGTAATGACAATAAGAAGCAACTTGCACACGGAGCTTCGATTTTCACGAATCCCGTTAATGCCGATAAATTTCCGGCATTCGTTGTCTTTCCGCAATGCAAAGAGCGCGCATGGACCGAGAAAATTGAAGACCGCATTTTCATGCCCGGAGCCGAGACTCCCGAGGAATCCCTTTCCGAGGAGCTGGTTATGGGGCTGGTAAAAGAACTGATTAAAAACAATCCTATAGACACTAACCGCATTTATATTGTAGGCATATCAATGGGAGGGATTGCCACTTACGATCTGGTATGCCGCTATCCGGATATATTTGCTGCTGCAGTGCCAATATGCGGAGCCGTAAATCCGGAACGATTGCTTGACGCAAAAAATGTAAAATTCATGATATTCCACGGGGGTATGGATGACGAGATACCGGTTGTGTGCAGCCGGGAAGCATATAAGACTCTGAATTCAGCAGGGGCAACGGTCGACTATATTGAATTTGCCGGAGTGGGACATGATTGCTGGACCTCGGCATTCAATTATCCCACATTCCTTCCATGGCTGTTCTCCCAGACCAAAGCATCACCGGATGAAAGGCAGGGAAACACACTGACTTATCTAAATGAGTAAACTCACACGGAGAGGTTCTTGCGGAGAGAGTTCGCGACGAGGTGGTTATCCACGATGATGTAAAGAATTTAATTTTGAGTATTTGAAAGTACAATGTTTTTTATTGCTACTGTCATCGGACAGATATGTGGTAATTTGGCGGGAACGTGATTGTGCCTTTTTTGTGGCAATTCTTTTCTGTACCATTATTTATAGCTGATATTTGTCCAAGATACACACAATAATCTGTACAGGAATGCACATGCCATGCATCAGTTCTATATGGATCTATATTTTGAGAGTACGGATATGTAACCCAGTTAATATACATATTAGATATTGAGGACTCTATAACACCATTGGTATTTTGTCCGCATATGCCTGCCGCGACTCTCCCTGCCGTTGTGATAGTACCGGAGGATATGCAATTTCTTATAATTCCTGCTCTTCCGAAATCGCCATAGTTGAGTATGGCAATTCCTGCTATACCATAATCAGAAATATTATTTATACTCGAGATACAATTACCAGATGATCTCCAATCATCATATGTTGTTGGATTATACGTTATCCTGCCGCTAAAATGGCAATCGTCTATCACCCCGGAATTGCAATAAGATATTCCAGCAACCAACATGTAGCTATTGTCTTGGTATCCTATATAATTACAATTACTATCACACTTCTTGATGACTCCATTATTATTGCAACATATACCATAAGCAACAAGGGATAGTTGATGCTGAGCGACTCCTATGCCTTTGTCTCGATCTTCAATACTTCCGCTTACTCTGCAGTTCTCAACAAGACCATTATTGTAGTCAACAATCATACCACTAGCTACAGAAGCCTTTATGTTGTCGACGATTACCTCGCAATTTCTTATGGTTGGTACACCGTTTAATTCAGGAAGTATCCTGTCTGAATAATTAGAAGCGATATCTGCAGAGTTGTTTTCATAACATAGTGAAGATATCCGGTCAAAACCTCCGGAATATACAACTTTACAATTTTGAATCAGCCCGAAATTGTAAAATATAAAGCCATTATCTCCACTAATATTTGCCTCAGGTAGTCCGGCAAAGTTTATAGTGCAGTTTTCTATAGTTCCAAATGTGTAAGACACTATGCTGTTGATGCCACAATTACTCATAGGAGTTATCTCTATGTTAAGATTACAAAGCCGCCCTCGAGTTCCGATATGAGGAATGATATATTGATATCTGTAGTTTGTCGAGGGTGTAGCATTGTATTTTAAAGTATGCCCATTGCCGTCAAATGTTCCTGTGTAGAGAAGTTCGTCAGGAATGTCTGATGTCCAATATCCACTAAAATTAGAGTTGTAATTAAGGGCGTAGTTGCCCAAATCAAGATCTGCCATTAGTTTAACATTTGTGGCAAAGGCTTTATCAGGCTCATTGGCAAAAAGCTTCTTTTCAAATTCTATAAGTTGATCTTTTGTATAGATATACAATGTGTCAGTTGCTTCGTTGCAAGAGAAGTTGAATGATTCTTCAGAATTATATATATTATCACCGTCGTTCACATAAGCGGTGTAAGTATATTGCTTTTCGGGAAGTAGGCCGGAGACTGTAACAGTATAATCGTTAATCAGAAATGAATCACCAACGCGATGAGAATGAATAAGCGCTGTATTTTGCTCATTCATTGAGACATGTAGTGGAAAGCCATCTCCGTTGCCTACAATTCTAACACCTGCTTCACAGGGCATTAACGCATTGCCTTGGGTGTCAATAGGGAATCTGAACCTAACACCTAACGATGCCGGCTCACTATTCTTGACCGTTCTTGATTTCATGCTTGTACCGATGGCTTCCGGTATAGGATATCTTACATTTGAATATTTATGCGGGGAATATATTCCTCCGGTAGAAAGTTTTTTTGAATAATTGTAGTTTCTTGGAGGGGCTAAGTTGAATGCATTTCTTGAATCCATTCCTTGTCCTAAGGCAGTCAGGTAACCATCAAAGATATCGTAAACGTCTTTCCCGAGACACACTTGGGAGGGTCCGAAATATTCTACGGCTTTCTTTTTTACAACACACGCGTCCCTAAATTCTCCAAGTATCTTTCCAGCATAGCATTTAACAGTCCATATAATTGTATGGTCGAGAGAATTCATCTTGTTTTGAAAGAATTTTTCACCAAGGAAAAATCCTTTTATTAAATCGTGTTTCCCTTTTTCGTCTGTCCTTGTTTCCCGGGCAAGGTAAACACCTGTTTTTTCCGGATGCTCAGCCATAGACGTATACCCCCTTTTTTGTGTGTCACTCATGCCGTTAATGGGAAATACGAGTTTCCCTTCTTTTGTACCATGACATCCTACCACTACAATGTCAAATTTGCTGAAATTACTAAAATATGAAGGATGATATGTTGTTATGTCGTCCAAATACCACTTGAAAGGTATACCACCATTTTTGTGATTCAAAGCAACGGCCTGTCTGACACGCTTTTTATCTTCATCCCGAAACGACTGGTCAGGAGAAAACAATAAAATATTTTTTCTATTTAAGAATCTCACTATATTGTTTGTGCTTGACCGAGTGCTTAAGAACTTTGATGGAGTGCTATTGAAGTTATAGTTTTTGACAGATTCCTTCGAATTGAAAAGCGATGCAATAGAGTCTGTCCTGCGTTCTTGGTCTATTTCCGCTATTTCAGTTTGTGGATGCTCATATGACCTGGAAATTAGATTTATTTCCATGAGTCGTCCAGATTTTAAATAAACTTTAGCAATGGAATTTAGTGTGTCAACCTTATTTACCATGGTTAGTGTTGCGAGTGCCTTCAGCATGGACTCAGCGTCTCCAAGATATTTTTCGATACAGTCATCCACGATACTCGTTTCTTCAAGCACAGCATTGTATTCAGATTCTGAAAGCATGGTTCCATATTCTGATGCCCAGTCGGACTCTCCCAGCGGATTATTTGGGAGTTTTGGCTCCTCGGTAGAGCATGAAGACAATGCAGATATAAAAAAAGATCCGATAGATAGAAGTAGGTAGGAAAGTTTGTGAGTCATGGTTGATTCTTTAGAGGGAATTTATGATTTTCTAATAACGCGAGTTCGGGATAATAAGTATTGAAACTTTTAAAGAATTCATTAGCGGAACCTAATGTTTGAATTTCTCCGCAGATTCAACTAACAATTGCAAAATTACAGAAAATGTTTGAAAGTTTCGATGGTCGGAGTCTATGAAATTTTGTTTCTCACGTGGCATTCGGTTCAATGTGAAGAATAAATTTCTTCGCCATCGTAAAGGACTCTGAACTTGAAGATATATGATAGGTCAATAGATAATAACATTAACTGATGAAGCTGTTCATCCGGAACACCACGATGATATTTGGTTAGGTGGCTATACCGCGCCACTGACTCGCACCGCTGAGTCCGGAAATCTCTCTTCAGGTGAATGAAAGTTTAATCCAAACGGCTCTCTAAATTGTTTCCAAAGTTCAATCCAATAAAAAAATACGTGGCAGAAAATCTACGAGATACTTTCTCCAGTTTTCCCAAGTATGTCCTCCGGAGGTCTCATTATAATGATATTTATACCCTCCGTTATCAAGACGCATTCTGAAATCATCGTTAAGTTTCTTAACAAAATCATCTTCACCAACCGCAATATAATACAGTTTTGGAGGAGTTGAGAACTGGGACTTCAATTTGTTGTCAACATCATCGTATATGTTCAAATTTTCCGATGTCAGGCTTGATATTTTTCTATCCACACTTCCTCTCCCTATAAACGGTATACTACTTTTAAGTTCATTCCAGGCTTCGCCAATCTTCTGCAAGCTACTGATACGCTTGTCATCAAGTGCATTTGTTGTCTGGGCAGAGAACAAACCTACATAATCGAACTTCGCGGGATTATTGAGAGATATGAACAGTGTATGCAATCCTCCGAGAGACAGACCTGCGATCGCCCTATGTGCCTTATCGGCGATTGTCCGAAAATTTTCATCAACGTAATTCACTACTTCTTTCATAAAGACGGCTTCGATATTACCAAGCATTGAACCGGTATTCATCGCCGACGGCTTCCGGTCGGGATTCCGGGGGTCAGAACCCGGAGCTGCCGCCAGCTCAGCATTACCATTAGGCATAACTACAATCATGGGCACACATTGATTCCCGGCAATCATATTATCCAGTATCTGAACAACCCTTCCACAACCTTCCCATGCGTCTTCGTCTCCTCCGGATCCATGCAAAAGATACAACACAGGATAGCGCCTGTCAGGAGCAGAATCGTAATCATTTGGCAGATAGACCGACATTCTTCTTCTGTTCATTCCGTTAAGAGCTGAAGGATACCATACCTTACGGAGTGTTCCATGAGGCACATCCCGGGTGATATAATCGTCCGCCAATCCGTTCCTGACTACAAAATAGCTGAGAGAATCCGCTATATCGCGCACGACATCCGGATTAGCAGGATCCAACATGCGTTCGTCATCTACCTCAAAATAATATGTATAAAGCTCGGATGGAAGCGTTGCGGAAGTATATGTCCAGACATCACCCTCTTTTTTCATCTCAACTTTACCACTTTTACCAAGGGTTCCGATTTCAGTTTTTAAATATTGCTTCGAAGGTATAAAAGATCCTCTTATAACCACCTCGTCAGCATCGGGCATATACAAATTGAATGTCACAGTATTATCAGCATTTACGACGGGTGATTCCACTTTATCACGTGCCATACATACCGCAGCCCCAAATGTGCTGACGAGATATAACATTATAAGTTTTTTCATAAGTAAGTATTCAAATTTAACCTATTACTTCGCAGGCAGGTGTTACTATATATTTTTTTGCGGGTGACAGTCTATCAGGCGATGCATCCGAATCCTCAAGGATATAGATATTTTCAACAAAATTATCGATACATCCTTTCAGGATATCTCGTGAATCCTCGTCTTTGAGGCGACAATAAACAGCCTTATTGGGATACATCAATGCCAAAAGCAATGCCAATTCTCCGTTACCCGCCATATCCTGAACCAAAAACCAGCTTTCATTATACTGCTCCTCAATCCGGTCTTTTTGTTTCACGAACTCTTTCAACAATTTATCGGCAGACCTCTCGATATCCCTACCCTTATAAAGGTAACGGTCCCGAACTACCGGAAGCACCTCTTCTACCGTTGATATTATCTGATGAATCAGAATCATATGATCAATATATTCCGTACACAGCTCCAGGAATGTAAGTTCATAACGGTCTCTGTCAACTGCAATCCGTGAAAGATCCTTACGCAATATGCGTTTGCCGATTTCTATGAACAATTTTCCACCATTCAATATTCCGGTTCCATTGGGCAATATACGGTGTGTCCCGTCGATATATACCGGAAGCAGATCAATATTATAAATCCGAGATATTATCGGAGCAACCTCAAACAAACCTACAATCCGATCATCTTCAAATTTACGGTCTCTCATCGGAAAGACCGCTATGCTGAACCCTTCAGACACGAGCCTCCCTATTTCCTCCTCTACACCATTGAATTTTCTCGAAACTATATAATAACATCCCCACTTCAGTACCCTTTCGACAATAGGATTCATTTTAATTTTCCTGTCAGCATAAATAACCACTTCAGGAACGACAGCTATCAGGCTCAAACAATCCAGAATCGACAAGTTGCTACACATTATAACAGCCGGTCTGTCAAACGATTCATTGCGGAGATTTATAAAAATAAATCTAATTCCAGGCAGCCACTTTAAGTCAAAACGCAACAAAGAACTATTATACCGTCTGAAGAAAGTCCGTTTTCTTACAGTCGGTTTGGTGACGACAAACAGGATAAGCCCCATAATATATGCAGATATCAGCTGCAACGAAAAAACAAAAGCACAACAGACAGTATGCAAGATTTTCTTCAGGGTCACCGGTCTGTATCGCAGTTTACCATTACACTGTGTCAGCCATTTAAAAATAAGCGGAGGGAACAAATAAGCCATCAGAACCACAGACAACATACCAACCACCGTAACCTCCCCTAACGAACGCATTGCCGGATGCCGGGCAAACACAAGTGTACCGATACCGATAAACATAATCAGCGCAGAAACCACAATACTGTTCTTATACGATGCAAGAAGCTTCTTTCTATATGCAAACTCATATGACAGGCCCTCTGTCATGAATATGGTATAATCATCCCCCTGTCCGAAAATAAATGTAGCGAGAATAATATTTACGATATTAAACTTTATACCCAACATGCCCATTATACCCAATATCCATATCCAGCTAAAAGCCATCGGCATAAAAGATACAATAGCAAGTTCAATACTGCCAAGAGAGATCCATAGGAACACAAATACGATACAACCGCATGCAATTCCTATATAATTGAAATCATCCGACAATGTGTTTGCTATAGATCCGTTCATGCTTTTCACATCAAAGAAAAGTCCTCCGAATTCCCTGTTTTCCGACAGTCTTGACTTAACATGCTCCACAGCGCCATCCGGAACGGACAGTATCCTTACAAGTGATTTACGGCCGGCATCCTTGTCCTCGCTGATACTGCCCATAAACACAGTAGAGATAAACCCTTTGAAATATTCAAAATCATGAATCACATAGTTCCTGTTCAAAATATCCCCGAATTTGGAGAACGCCTCTTTACTGAAACCATATTTTGCCGCGACAGAGGGCAAATCAGACTGAAAGAGCTCCTTATGTCTGTATACAAAATCATTCCATTTTATAAGTCGGGCCTCCTGCTCACGCTCAGACAACAAAAATGCCGAAACATTATTCTGTTCATAAACCGTGCCTGACGCTATAAGTGAATTCAATTCCGGACTTATAGTCTCATTTTGAGCCAGAGCCTCTTCCCAAGTCCTTCCGGAACTTACCACATATAGACTCTCCGTATTACTCTCCGCGCCCTGAAGACTCTGAAAATAAGACATATCTTCTTTCTGTTCATCAGTCATATAGTTTATGTTCCTCATATCTGAATCGAACTCCGTACGGAAGCTATAATATCCGAACAGAAGAGTGAGTCCCAAAACACTCCAAACAAACCATTTGCTGTTTTCGACCGAAATTCCTGCCAATCTGGTAATCAGCAACGGTTCTTTTGCAATATGGCCACCGGTCCTGCGCGTTCTGACGATATGGGGCAGAAACACCAATACGAAAAGTATTGTACCTATCAGCAGCAACGAACTGAACAGTCCCAAATCATGCAATGCCGGAGAATTAAGAGGGACAAGACACAGAAAAGCACCGACAGTTGTCACATTTCCCACCACAAGAGGCGATATGATCTCTTTTAACGCAGCGCGAGGGTTATTGCTTTCGCTCAGGTGGTCAATCAGATGAAGCGGATAATTGACTGCTATTCCAAGTATGACGGAAGCGATTCCAATGACAATAATTGAAACCGAATCATAATAAAGCGCGATGGCACCCATCGCGAACAGCCATCCCCAGCCGACAGAAACCACAATCAACAGAATGTTCCGGATATTCCTGAAGACATAAATCAACAACAGCATTATAAGTATCCCGGCTATACATACAGCAAGAACACTATCGTTCTTTATCTGCCCCGCATTCGACACAGCAATCACCGGACCACCTATTAAATGTACATCCAAATTACTATTTGTCTTTTCGGTCTCATCCGCGGCTATCTCCAGCATGGAAACGAGAGAGGTATTATTCTCCGATTCACGGGCACCGAATGAAGACTCAAGAATCACAATAGCTTTCTTGCTGTCCGGAGAAAGGATATAACCGTCATAGGTCTCAAACTCTATGGACATGCCGGCTTGTTTCAGTCTGCCGAGTATCGGTGTGAAAAGATTCAGCGGGTCTCGTGATATATTTGCTGTAAGAAGATTGGAAGATGGAAACAGGAGCATCTGCTTATCTTCTGATATCTGAGAATCCACATAACCGGGATCGGCCAGCAGACTGTCAATCCGTTCATAATCCCCGTCGGTGAGAAAATATGGAATATTGTTATATACTTCATCTGCCACGCCAAGCATTTTATCCATATCTATCTCCTTCATTATATCTTTAATATAATGAAGCGTATCAAAGGTCTCAACCTTGTCAACAAACATCTCCACGCCATCGGCAAGCTCCTGAGGATCTACATCTACGGTGTCCCTTGTCGAGATTATAGCAAAAATCTTATTGGCTCCGGACACATCCTGATAAACAGACAACGCAGTCTGATTATTTTCATCAAGGGGTAAAAAGTCGGATATATCCTCTTTGTATGAAAGGGTCAGAACCGACATAACAAGAATGGCCGTCAGAACGGAAAACAAAATCCATCCCAAACCCGGTCTCTTCCGGAGCAGATCATATATTTTCAGAATCAGCTTACTCATTGAGTATCCTATTTTCTATGTCTGTTATCAATGAATTTGACGGGTTTCCTGTTATTCGCAGGATTATTCAGTTTATTCACATCTTCCGGAGAGAGCAACTCAACAATAGGCGCCACTCTGATTCTTGATCTGAACCTGTCTTTGAGATCCTTTATAACATCAAAGGGTTGTGGCGAGGCAATGCCTACCTTTACGACCACTTCATCCGTTCCTGCAAAACTGTTCTGCACCACAACGACATAATTGACAACATACGGTGTGTTATCAAGCACATCATTTATTGCCGGCGGATATATTGTCGTTCCTTTTAGTTTTATCATGTTGTTCTTTCTTCCAACCAGAGGAGTAAGGCGGTATGAATTTCGTCCACATTTGCAACGATCAGTTATTTTGCTGCTGATATCACCCGTCCTGAAACGCAACAGAGGCATACCCTCCACACCAAGAGTAGTCACCACGACTTCACCTGCCTCGCCATCCTTAACGGGCATATTATCATCCCCTATTATCTCAACAATTATAAGTTCCGGATGCACATGGCCACCACATCCATTGGGACACTCCGAAAAAGTGGCTCCCATTTCGGTAGACGAATATGTAGCAAAAAGCTCCACATTCCACTTATCCCTGATACGGGTGCCAAGCAGATTCAGGCTAAAATCCTGTTCCCTCAGCCCCTCTCCTATTCCTATTATCCGCTTTACGCTTGAATTACGATAATCAATGTTGTGTTGCTCGGCATATTCTATGAGCCTCAATATGAACGATGGCACACACATCAATGTATCGGGTTTCAACCGGTTTATGGTATCCCATTGAAGCTCCGGCATACCGTTACCCACACGTATGACACTTGCGCCCAGTTTCCTTATGCCCAGAAAATAGGCAAGTCCCGCCATAAAACGTTTGTCGAGCGTCGTCATCAGCTGCACCTTGTCTCCCGGCTTAACGCCGGCGCACTCAAAGGATTTCTTCTCATTATAGGCAAGCCGTTCAAGATCACGGTCAGTACATCCGAACGTTACCGGATCACCAAGAGTCCCGGATGTTGTTATGTAATCTACAATTTTCTCCGGCGGAACGCATAGGAAATCCTGATTATAAAGCTGCAGATCTTTTTTTTCGGTAAAAGGGAGTTTCACCAGATCATCTACAGTCCGTATGGCATTTATATCAATATTATTCTCGTCGAACATTCTCTGATAAAACCTTGAATGTCCGGCAAGATAACTTAACGCTGTCTGAAGCTTTTCATTCTGAAAAGCTTTTATTTCATCTACGGTACAAAACTCTATATCCTGATTTGAGTATTTCATTTCAATATATTTTGAAGCCAGTTTATAAAATCATTCTTCCAGGCAATCGCCTCTTTTGTAGTTTTCTCCGGAGTCGCACCGAAGCCATGCCCTCCGGTCTTAAATTGCACATATTTATGCGGTACATTCATAGCAGTCATTGCCGAATCGAACAATTCCGAATTACGATAATCCACTATCGGGTCATCAATACAATTCATAAGATATACAGGAGGCATATCCGCGCGGACATGTTTTTCGAGAGACAACGAATCCATCATCTCTTTGCTGACAGATCTTCCCTCTCCAAGCAGTCCGCGACGCGAACGCTTATGCACAGATTTGTCCACAAGCGACACGACAGGATATATCGGAGCGACAAAGTCAGGTTTCAACGAGACGGTTGGACTGACTCCGAGTCCGGAAAGCACATTATTATCAAAGAACAAAGCGGACATTGCGGCAAGATGACCTCCTGCAGAGAAACCCATGACACCCAATTTACAAGGGTCAATGCCGTATTCTTTCGCATTCTCCCTCACCAACTGTATGCTGCGTTGAACATCCTGAAGCATGTCAGGATAACGGTTTCCGCGAGCCAAAAGTCTATAATGTGTGATAAATCCCGCAACACCGCCAACACGGTATTCCAGCACAAAAGCAGATATCCCGTTTTCCTGCAGCCACTTCGCGACACCGGTTCCCTCCGTCTTCTTATCGTGCCAGAAATAACTTCCTCCGGGACAAACTATACATGCCGCATTGCCTCCCCCTTTGGCAAGATATGGAGTCAGCAACACTTTTGCCTTACATCCGGTATTGTCCCATATATTAAAAGGCTTAGATAGATACTGTGCCTTCATGGTTACGACCGTAAGAATCAGGGTTGCAATTATATTGATTGTCCTAAAATTAAGCATTATTTATTTGATTTACTATTTTATTGGAACCCAGTATGGCCTCTGAAGTGATTATAGCTGTTAAGGGCACACCGCATATTCCATGCAGATTTATATTCTGGCCTGTCATGAACAAGTTCCGGACCTTAGTATAGACAGTCAGTTGCGAGAATATAAGGTTTTCGCAATCTTTACGATAACCGAATATAGCGCCATTTTTGGTATGATAATAGTCCCTTACCGTCAACGGGCTCGCCGAATATACATCCGTCACCGAGTCTCTGAATCCCGGGAATATCCTTTCCAGTTTATCCAGGACCTTATTCACACACTTCTGTTTCCATATGTTATATGCTTCCCCCCTTCGTCCCACCGTGGTATGTTCCCATTCCTTCACCTGGTCATAACCCATTATGCAATGTACAAGCATGCGACCGGCAAATTCTCCCTGATCAGAATCCGGAGGCGTCATATACATGAAATTCTCCGGCCATGTTGCATCATCGAATTTATCCTGATCCCACATAGAACCAAAATCTTCCATATAGTAGCACGTATGATCTATATACGGGAACGACTCAGGTTTCAGATCAATATACAAAGAGAAAGCGGAATATGAATTTGGGATTTCGTTCAGACGTTTGACAAAACCCTTGATAAAAGTATTCGGAGGAACCATTCGCACCATCTCTACAGGATGGATTGATGACACGTACCTGTCTGCAAAAAATCTTTCACCGGCTTTTGTTTCGACGTACTGAACCGTTTTCTCGGACACCTGTATTTTTGTTACCTCACAGTGGGACAGAACCATACCTCCGTTTGATTCGATTACACCTTTCAGTGCTTCTGCCAATTGCAGACTTCCATCTATAAAACGGGACGCACCGTTAATATAAAGGACATTAATCAGTGCATGAATATAAGCCGGCGTGTGCCCCCTTACACCACCATAAAGAGGATTCAGGTACGCCAGAATTTCCTGCAGTTTTTCATCCGACACATAATAAGATATCAGTTTATCGGCGGGCCATACAAACTTATCTGAGTGAAAGATAAAACCCTTTGGCTCCTCCCTGAGAGAGAATAACGGAATTTCATCTGTCAGGCGGTATATTTCTTCCACATATTTTCGTATTCCGTCTGCCTCATGAGGGAAATATTCACTCATTCTGTTTATGAAAGCCTCTTTACCCGATGGAATCCTGAATATTTCTCCGGTCTTTACATTCCTGAGCTCATCAATGCATTCGCTGTCTATATGATGGATCTTCAATTTATCAAGTATGCCCAGATATTTACATATCCTGAATAAGTTACCTCCGGGTTGAAAACCACCCATGACATGCATTCCGGTTTCATAGATTTTACCGTTTCTACGGAAACACTGCAAGCCTCCACCAATAATTGAATTCTTTTCCAGGACAGTCACCTTAATACCGTTTTTTGCAAGAAAAGCACCGGTAAACAGGCCACCAATCCCACCTCCTATTATTATTGTGCTTTCGTTCATTTGTTTGCTTCCATAATCTGTTGATAAATCGTCTGGGCAGTCAGCAGCTCCGAGCAAGTCACTATACTGCCAACAAGAACCCCGAGCATCCCGTGTGAATTGATATTCTGACCTGTCAGCATCACGTTTGGCACTTTCGTTTTATGCGGGACACGACAAGCAGCCCCGAGCGATATGTCTTTAGCAACTCCATACATAGAGCCATCCTGTGTACCCGTATAGTCTCTATATGTAAGAGGGGTAGCTGTAAAGTACGAATCAATACTGTCACGAAATCCCTTGAATTCCTTTTCCACCTCATTAATAAGAACCTCGGCCTTCATTTTTTTAAATCTTTCATAAGACTCTCCCCTTTGTCCAACAGTCGTTCCTGCCCATTGCGAGAGATCTGCCATATTCATATATGACAGAATCACACCACCGGATGCAAATTTTTGTGACACCTCATTACAAAAGTGCATATACAAATACCCTTTAGGCCATGTCGCATCAGTATATTGCCCACATCCCCAAGGCGATCCTGCATTATAGCAATAAAAATTTGAATTAAGATAAGGCATGCGGGAATCTTTGAACTTGACATAAACAGAAAAACAGGCAGTTGTATTTCTCAATCCGGAGACACGTTCTCTGAAAGCAGGCCGTATCATCTTTGTATCAAGCATTTCCAACAATCTTGCCGGATGGATATCAGCGATCACCAGATCTGCCGGTATAAACTCATTTCCATTTATTTCAACTCCGACAGCCTTCGTTTCATTACATATTATTCTTGTAACCTTGCTACGAGGTTTCACCTCTCCGCCATAATTCCGTATTGAGTCTGCAAGTGATACGGCTATCCTATCGCTTCCTCCGGCAATCCTGAAAGCACTCTGATTATAGAAATCCATAATAAAAGCATGCTGCGAAAACGGAGTCTTATCTTTTTCTGCGGCATACAACGGGAGATTCCCGACAAGAACATCTTTCAACAGTGTATCCTTTATCAAACTGTCAAGAACTCCATTGATACTTGCCGTATGATAATATGTATCAGACACCATATCTCTTTCGGCATGTCTTAAAGAATGCAAAGACGATGCCTGAGATACACCTTCTATGATATCGTAATATTCAGAGATACTATCCCTCTCTCCTGGGAAATAAGCGCTCATCTGCTCTATAAACTGCTCCCGTCCATTTGCAAACCGGAACCTATCTCCACCAATAGAAACGATATCATAGGCAGATGTATCAAGTCTGCTTAACGGAATATCGTCAAGAGCAAGATACCGCATCAGTCTGTTCAAAGTCTGCCCGGGAGCGGCACTACCTATAAAATGCATACCGGTTTCAAACTTCGTTCCCATTCTGGAAAAACACTGAAGACAGCCACCAATCTGCGAATGCTGTTCAAACACAGTGACATCAAAACCGTTCCGGGCAAGTATAACCCCGGTTGACAGGCCTCCCAATCCACTTCCTATTATGACACACTTTTCCCCATTCATGACTTCAACGGAAGAAAAATCGTGTCCTCGTGTGACTTATCCTCACACTCCGACCCAAGTATGATTGAAAGATCATATTTATCGGCACAGTCATACTCGCTATCCCACACAGCATGAATATAATGAAGATTTTTTGGCAAACAGGGAGTAGCCACAGCAACACTGTAACTATCTACATCGTTCTCATATGCGACCACATCCGTATTCTTGTTCACCAAGGCATAAAGCAACGCAAAGGTGCCTATACCGCTATTTAAAATCCGTACACGCTTGTAACCGGATCTACTGTTTATTACATCATCAAACTGCCGGGAATCCTTAAGTGTACTTTTACATCTTGACGTGACAGCCCAACCTCTATATGCGTATTTGTACAAAACAAGACTTCGGAAATATTGGGCAGTCTCTTTTCTGCCGACAATTTCATCATACTCTTTCCTTATTATTTTACGGAAGACAGATGCCCTTTCCCTCAATGCAAGATCCGAATATTCGTCACAAGGCACTCTCTGCAGAGTTTTCAGCGTTATCTCTCCCCGCCTGAACATGAAATCGTCTTTGGGCAAATAATGTCCGGCTCCGTGAAGCACCATCGGAACAATATCCAGCTCCAGCTCCTGTGCCAACAGGAATGCACCCTGATGGAATCTTAATATCGAGCAATTTGAGGACCGAGTCCCTTCCGGGAACACAACTATTGAATATCCGCGTTCCTTAAGAGTTTTAAGGTGAGGCAATATCACATCCATGCCAACAGAGACAGGCAGATATTCAGCATTATGGATAATCTTCCCGTAGAAAACATTGTTCCACACCCTGTCATTTGTCAGAAATATCAATTTGGGATTAACAGCCATAAGCACAGGCAAATCAAGATGCGACTGATGGTTGCATATGATCATTGCCGGTTTGTCGAATGTCTCATTACCAACATTCTCATAAACAGTATCCGCACCGGGAAATTTCTCAGTAAGGGATTTTGAAATCCATTGCAACATTTTATGAAAACGAAGCTTCTTTTTCTCAGTATTCTTCCCAATCTTAAAAAATATAAATGCCCCCGGGGTGAAAACGAACAACGACCAGAACCCAAAATACGAGAATCCATAAACAGAGCGTACCAGTCTACCCAGAGTTGTCGCCGCTTCCTTGCGTTTGCCGTTCTTATGTGTGAACCACTTGATTTCCTTATTAAATATTTTCTTCTTTCTGATTGCATTGCCGATACCGGAAGGCAAACCATACATGACAGCTCCCGCACAAAGTATTGTATTGAGTATGCTGATTCGGGTAAAATCAAGAGCCGGTCTGAAATGAGACACACGTTCCGACTGGGGAGGGTAATACACCCGGATGGGTATCGATACTATGTCCACACCATTCCAGGACGCAAACACGAGAAGCTCCAGCTCGGCCTCATAGCGGCTTGTGAGCATTGACAATCCATAAAGATGTTTCAACGGATATGCCCTGTAGCCTGTCTGGGTATCCTTAAGTCTTTTTCCAGTCTGGACAGTAAACCAGAAATTTGAAAATTTGTTTGCAAAAGAACTTTTACCGTTGATATCTACATTTGAAAGATCTCTCTCCCCTACAATAAGCGCTCCGTTATGTTCAGCAATCGCCTTTACAAACGCGGGCAAGTCTTCGGGATAATGCTGTCCGTCGGAATCTATAGTTATTGCATATTCATATCCGAGTTCCATTGCTTTCCAAAACCCTCTTTTCAGAGCCGTACCTTTGCCTTTGTTCTGTACATAATCGACAACTGAGATCTGTTCACCGAAAGATTCAAGAATCTCACGCGTGGCATCCGTACTCCCGTCATTTACGACAATAACATCGGAAGAATAATTCAATACACCTGAAACGACATCTCGAAGCGTCCCCGCATTATTGTATGTGGGGATGACTACGCAGACCTTATATCTGCGCATTGTATTTATCAGATCTGTCTTGCCCGTGTAGGTCATTTATATACCAAAGAGAGTTTTGTGAATATTTTATCTGAATTGCTGACAACCACCGACACCTTTACAGCCCCTGAATCCCCGTTATTTACAATTTTCTTGAAAGTATAAACCAGGTTTCCGGTTTCAAGAGGGTTTATTATAGCAAGGAACTTTGCATTCGATACTGTTGAAAGTTGCAGGTCTCTGTCCAACAAAATTTCCAACAGTTCCGAGGCAATCTGAATTATGCACACACCCGGAGCTACCGGATAACCCGGGAAATGCGCCCTGAATATGACACAATCCGGAATCAGCTCCAGTTTGAACGACTTTTCATCAAGGTCAACAGATGATATTTTATAGAGATTGTCCTTTAGCATCATTTTTGTGTCTTGAAGAGAGTTTCTTAGAGAGGGTTTAGCGGTGTGAATGAATATTTTATTTTATATTTCTTGTTAATTATTGAGATTGTTTTTTCTGACCGTGCCACCTCATACCGGTGTTCTTTGTCGTAAGGTACATCATACAGCATATGAAGACAAAATTTTATATCATTCTTCAGAACCATTTTCACATACCATTTATTCAAAAAACTCACCACACTAAGAAGTTTCACTTTACGCTTCCGTTTGGAATATGAAAAATCAATGGCAGATACACCAAATTCATTAATCATGCTCCCATCTATTCTGTCAATGTTTTCATTGGCAATCAAAAGTCCGGATACTGACGCTTTTTCCGTTTCAATCCGGAATGTATATCTTTGAAGCCGGTGTCCCTCCGGTTGAATATCCCGCGTCTCCGCACCTGTTGCAGAAAAACAAAACATCAGGATACTACTTAGGTATAGCAAAAAGTGTTTCATTTACTGAACCGCCGGTTGTTATATTTTTAAATTTTATATTTGTTCTGTCGTTATTTTTCTCGTATATATTGATTTCCGAAATCATTTTGCCTTTCTTGCTGAACGACAATACAATTTTCAGAAACATTTTTTTCATATCCTTCTTTTTAGGAACAAGAGTAACCTGACAGTATGCATTTCCATCGGCCACGTCAACAGTAAAATCCGACGAGTTTGACAGCGCAGTTCCCGTCACTGTGCCCATCATGATTCTTGCAACCTCCTTGAATATCCTGTTGCTTTCCGTGTCAATGACATCTTTACGGGATTTATTTCCCACATACACTTTCGTACCGTTGAATATAAAGAGATACTGGTATGGCGATGTATACTCCCATCTGAGTTTATTCGGACGTTTATAATACATTTTGCCCTCCGACACCATCTTGTCGCTTAATAATGACAAATATTTTGTCTGGGTAAATGAACAACTCATGGTTTTCAATGCAGATGAAGTCTTATTGATCTCATCTATCACAACCTGCTTTTGACCGGATGTCATTGGAGCGGCCATAACCGATACCAGACAGACAAAAGCAAATAAAAATATAATTATCGTTCTTCTCATTTTCCTATTTAGCTACAAAAACACATCCGATCATAATGAACGCCACTCCCAGCCATCTGTTCCAGGCAACTGTCTCGTGCAAGAATATGATAGCGAAAATCATTGCAAAGACATAACTCAGGCTCGCCATAGGATAGGCCATATTCAGCGGAAAGTGTTTAAGAATATACATCCATAATACAGAAGCGCCTCCAAACAATATGCCACACAGCAAAAACCACCAATTTGTCAACATAGAGCCCCAAAACTGGATTGTCCAGGAGAAAACGGGCATCTTCTCCAAAGCCAGTTTCAATGTCAGCTGCCCGAAAGAAAGCATTATACTTTGTATGATGGATAAACCTATTAACTGCCACATAACTTATATCCTCCTTAACCTTATCAGCGACCACGCATTGCCGTCAGAATGGTTCAAAATCGTAATACCTCTTATATCATCCGTATAAGTTTCGCGTCTGTCTTTCAACATCATGGCCGACGGTATTCTCTGTTTCTCCAGCACGTTAACCGCAGCATAAAATCCAAGTGCAGGAGCCGAGAAATTATCACCGAAAATATTTTTGTATTGAAGTGTAAGCGGACTATATGTAACTGTCTCCAGAACTTTGGTGTAATGGGCGTCATTCAATGCGTTTCCATTTACTCCCAGCAACAGGATTTCATCATCTCCGGGATTCAGGAGATTAGCAAATTCCTTGTATTCCGGACGATAAAGAATTTTGACATCCGTTATCTCACATATATTCTTCTCACTTTTCTCAGATGTGACCACAGCTGAAACCGAAGCCTCCGACACCATGGAATATTCCGGATGCGTCTTCTTCATGGCAAGACTCATAAAAGGAGTGACCTCATCGTGCGCACCGACAAGGGCGTTCCTCAACATTCCGCTTTTCAACTGTACCCACGCGTCAAGCAATGAACTCTCAAAGGAGATTCCTTTATGCGAATATGTGTTATTATAACCGTGACACTTCAAAATGATTGCAATCAGCGAACTGATTGTATTGTGGGTAGACTGCATGAACAATGTCGGTTTAAGACACTGCTCGCCGTATCTGCATAAATCGACAAGAAAATTCTCCGAATTTTCCATGCAACCCATGCCTGTACCGGTTATAACAGCATCCGGCATATCTGTTTCCGCGTCATTCAAAGCTGTTAATGACGTATATACAGCGCGTTTTAGAATCCGGCTCATGCGTCTTGTCTCAGAAGGACTGATCAAGCCTTTTGTATCCGGCTCCAGTGCCCTTACATACCTTTCTTCATAAATGCATGGCGAATCAAACCACGTGTCATAAAGAGGCGGCTGGCAAGATACCTGTACTATTGAATTTACGAAACAACGGTCAGCCATTTGTCTTGTGATATTTTGAGAATATAAGGGATGAATCATTGCCACCGAAACCGAATGAATTGTCGATAATGTTTTCCATATCGGCATCCACTATGTTTTCAATCACAGGAACGGCACCTTCTCTGACAGGATCTTTCCAACCAAGGTTCCGGGGTATAAAACCATTTTTCAACGCCAACAGACAGATGACAGCCTCAATGGCACCGGATGCACTGGTGGTATGTCCAGTAAATGCTTTTGTTGACGAAAACCTCGGAAGATTCTTGTCCCATATACGAAACATCGCCGCAAGTTCGGTCTCATCATTATTTGGAGTGCCTGTTCCATGTGCGTTGATATAATCGATATCACCTGGAGTGAGACCAGCCATATCAATAGCCCTGCTCATTGCAAGGTAGGCACCCTCACCATTTTCTGAAGTGGCTGTCTGGTGGAAAGCATCGCATGTATTTGCATATCCGCTTAATACTCCAAGAATATTCACATCTCTCGCCATTGCCGATCTTTCACTTTCAAGCACAATATATGCCGCACCCTCACCCAGATTTATTCCGGCACGGTTTTTATCAAATGGCCTGCAGATTTCTTTGTCAAGAATCATCAGCGTGTTAAAGCCGTTCAAATGGAATTTTGTCAGAGCCTCTGCTCCACCTGCGACAACAATGTCCACCACTCCCGATTTGATGAGATTAGCTCCTAACACAATGGCATTAGCGGCAGAAGAGCAGGCCGTCGATGTAGTTGTAACTAAATTGAACCTGCCGATATTGTCAGCAATCAGTTCAGTGGAATATCCACAATCGTTATACTTCAACTCGCGGGAGTCTTCCGTTCCGGCATCGGTATCAAGAATTCCTTTAAAGTAGCGTTCTGTTTTATCCATGCCCCCTACGGTGGTTCCGCTTATGAAAGCCGTTTTTCGCAAATCTTCATCAGAGAGCTCCGCAACCGCGACAGCCTCTTTGGCAGCCAATATGCCCATCAACACCGTGCGTATACCATCCTCCGGATAGCCAACATCAAGCATGCGCGACATATCGGCATTAGACAAAGCCACTTCTCCGACAGGAAATTCTTCATGCTCCGTGTCGAGATGACGTATCCTACCGATTCCGGTTTTCCCCTCCATAAGGGAACGGAGTGTAGCCTCCGAGCCTACACCCAAAGCCGATATTATTCCGGCTCCTGTCACGAATATTCTGTCTGCCATCTATTTATCCTACTTCTTGCGGTTCTTGCTCACGTAGTCTGCAATAGAAGCAATGGATTTAAAGATCAGCTTGCCTTCGGCAGGATTGGACAGTTTTATACCGTATTCACGCTCCAACAGAACAATAAGTTCCAAGGCATCAATAGAATCAAGGCCAAGGCCCTCTCCAAAGAGAGGTGCTTCCGCATCGATATCATCCGAAGTCATGTCTTCAAGATTCAGAACCTCTATTATCTGATTTTTAAGTTGTAAAATCAAGTCTTCCATATCTGCTATATTTTATTTTGTTACTAATTTCAGGTCAGCGAGATAATCCTCTTCACTGTCATAATCCACCCATCCGGTCAAAATGAATGAAGGATCGGATGTCATAAACGTATTTCTCACTATATCGTCCATTGTGTCCTCATCTTTGCCAGACAGCACATAAAATGATGACTCACCATATATCTTATGTCTTATTGCAATCTCACCGGTAACTATATTGGCAAGAGTATAGACAAACAATGCCGGACTGGGGAAGTAATTGTTATCGGATATCGTTTTCTGATAATTCCTGTCCGTAATCAGTGACCCGTTCCGATTGAACAGAATTATTGCGGCATTCTCTTTTCCCTCCTCAGACATATTCTTCAGCAATAGTTCCGCGGCTATAAATCCAAGCTTGCATAATGAATCCATTTTAAAGAACTTCGGATAATCACCTGCAAATTCTCTATAAAGACCGGAAACAGATTGAGAAGATATTTTCTTCCCGTTCAATGTAGCTCCCTCGGGAGTAATCATCACAGATGCCAATGTATTCATTTCTTACCCCCTTTCCTGTATGATATTCCAGCATTCGAACCTCCGAAACCGGAAAGAATCTTGACAAATGTATTTTTTGAAGTCTCTCTTGTCTTATTGGAAATGTTCAGATTAAAAGATGTGCCGGAAGTTTCAAACCCTTTGGTACCCAGTACAACGCCATTGTCTATTGCCTGCATCGACAATATAGTTTCTATTATTCCGGCCGCGCCAAGCGTGTGCCCGTAATAACCTTTAAGCCCGTTGACACAAATTTCATCAAGGCCGGCTCTGTGAATAGCTATTGACTCCATCTCGTCATTGTATGCCGTTGCCGTGCCATGGGCATTCACGAATCCTATCTCATTCACATCTACTTTCCGGAGAATATCCTTTAGAACACGGTATGAACCTTCGCCTGTACGAGATGGTCCGGATATATGGTTTGCATCATTGTGAATCGATCCTGCCGCATAATACCAGAAGTTTTCTTTTTCTGTCTTTTCCGACTTAAGGATAATGGTTCCGGCCGCTTCACCGAGATTCAGACCCAGACGGTTCTTATCATAAGGGCGGCAGTTTTCCGGACTCAAAGCCTTGAACGACTGAAAACCGGAAATGATAAACTTTGACAACACATCACATCCTATTACCACAACACAGGAATATCTGCCTCCAAGCAATTCTCTTACCGCGGCAATCTGCGCGCACACTCCCGAAACACAAGCATTCGAGACAACCACAGGTGTATTGGTGTTTCCAAAGTAATTTGCAATCTTTTTTGCCGATTCCGCAAGATAGCAACAAGAATTGTTCTGCGATTCAGTAAGATATTCCACATTGCCTTTAGTCGTTGACAATACAAACAACACATCCTGTCCGTGAGCAAGGATGCCGCATTTATCAATCGCATCTTTTGCTGAAAGGATACAAAGTTTCTCGAAGAATGTATATTTACCGACCTCCTCAATCATATTACAGGCAATATGTGTTATCTCATCCCGGTTTAACAGCGACGCGCAAAACGGCTCTGGCAATCCGAATGAACCAATATGATTCCGAATTCCTGTCTTACCTGCAAGGACAGCATTGAAATTATCCCTGGTACCGAGTCCGAGTGGCGAGATAATATTATCCGCTATTTTAGTAATCACAATACTTCCCATTTCTCTTTCCATTTCCGGTAAAACTCAGGATTCTCCCATACAAGCTGGTAATCTCTGTCCATAAATACCTGAACCGTACGACCGGTTGCATAAACCGATCCATCCGTTTCGTCTATAATCTTATAATCAAATACAATCTTTGCCGATTCCGTAGGGATGTATGTTATAACAATTACAGGTTTTGATTCATATATAAGGGCTTTCTTATACTTGAACGAAGCCTCTACCAACGGAGCATAATACCCGTTTGAAAATATGGTCATATATCCTAATCCATACTTCTGACCAAACTCCTCCCGTGCATCCTCGAAATATAAGGGATAGGATCCATGCCACACTATGTTCATGGAATCTACCTCACTGAAACGGATCTCTATTTTTTTTGACGCTGATAAACTTTCTTTCATATCACTCGCTTCGTGAATCTTCCACTCTTGAAGCTATCTTCATTTCCGATTCTGCAATTATTTCATCACCTGCTCTGACAGTGGCAGAAACCAATGTCATCCCGAATATCTCCTCAATGGTAATTATTGTTGTCTCAATCTCTTCTCCCACTTCGGGACATCTGTACAGATTCATATTTCTTACAGCACCGATAAAACCTATCTGAACACATTTTTTCAGAATGTATTTGTTGACATATCCTATGCGTGCCGCACAACTCTGGGCAATGTTCTCTATTATACCCGGTGTTGTGAGCACTCCATTCTCCACAAAAATATTTTTATCCGATATCTTTGTTTTTGTTACGGTCTTATCCATGTCAAAGTGGCATAACCGGCCAACCATGACAAAGGGTTCCTGCTGCGGGAGCAATTCATGTATGTCAATCTTCTCAAATTTCATCAGTTTGCCCAAAAATCAAAATAGTTATACCATTGAGCGGGATGTTTTCTCACGGTGTCTTCAAGCAGTTTTACATATTTCTCCGCCAATACGGAAGCTTTGGAACGGACGTTTCCATCTATATCACAATCAATCTGATGAACAGATATATGATATTTTTCAGCAGCTGTTTTCATCACCGTTACAAACAGCATCGGCACATTCTTCATGGCGGCTATCAAAAACGGTCCCTGAGGGAATCTTGCCTTTAAACCAAGGAAATCTATTGAAAAAGATTTTTGAGAGCCAAATACCCTGTCGGCAGGCATACTCAGAATCTCTCCGTCGGAAAGCGCCTTGTCTATCATAAACAAATGAGACATGTCGGCCATCATAGGAATCATCCGTATATTATTGTCCTTAAACAATTTGCTTCTATTTGCCATGACGCTCTCCTTCTCTCCTCCGAAAACGAGAGCATTGAACCGTTTATTCTTTGCATTAAGAGAATAACCGGCAATTTCGTAATTCCCGATATGGGAACTGAGCTGTACAAAGCCTGAAGTCTGTTCTGACAACTGTCTGAAATTATCGTAGCCATCAATTGTTATCTTGAACTTTTTACCGGCATACATAGCAAATTTGTCTATAACTACCTGAGAGAACGCACAATGGTTCTTGTAGGTCATCCACCGGGACCTTAACGGTCCATATCCGAACCTCCTCCGGTAAAACTCATAGATCACCTTTCTTGCCTTACCGTTCACTATCATAGTCGGAGGGACAATAAACACAAATGCAAAAACATAGATAAGACGCACATCAATGACTCTCAGAAATCTGATCAGCCATTTGTGCATCCAGCTGTTCCCATAAGTCGTGCCGACCCATTTATCATGCTTGAGTTCGCTCACAAACCCGTCTCCTTGCTATTTTGAATTTAGTAAGTGTTTCTTATATTTTATACTTACTTAACTTTATTTTCAATATAGTTGTAAAAGTCTTCAAGAGTAACAACACCCGCCATTTCCTCGGGTTTTATTTTAAACCCGAAATTTTTCTCAACGATCACTACGATATCCACAAAGTCAAGACTGTCAATGCCTACATCATCTTTCAGTCTGGCTTCAGGAAAAATTGTTTCCTCATCTACTTCCAGATCCTCAATAAGGAAGTTTCTAACTTTATTTTCTATTTCTTTACGATCCATAATATATATTATTAATAATACTGTTTTCGTTTACAAACCATAATGCTATGACCTTGTCCAAGTCCGTCGTGTATTGTCTCGATCTCCAATCCGGCTTCTTTTACCAGCCTTTCCATGTCCTCTGAATGATACATCTTGCTGTTTCCGTTGGCAATAGCTGTAAAATAGAGACTTGTAAGAGTAAGGCACAGTGCAGCAGGCTCATAACGCTGTCTGTCCCAGAATGTTTCCATTATATAGAGACGAGACTCATTATTCATCACTTTTACCGCACGCCTTAATATGCTTACGACCTGCTCTTCGCTGAAGCAGTCAAGGAACTGACTCATCCATACGGCCTCAAACTTTCTGTCGGAAGGCATTTCCGCAGTTTCATCAAGAAGATTGACACCTAATCCACTAATGCGGCCGGCACCTTCACATCCCTTGATATTTTCCTTCATCATACCAATTTGCTGCGGAAGATCAAGAATCGTCACATTGACATCCTTGTTATATCCTACGCAACGTAGAGCCCAGCGACCGGTGTTACCGCCCACATCAAGGAGGGTCTTGGGCTTATTGCTGAAAACTATTTCGAGAGCCTGATCAAAAGAATTGTCGGAATAAAAATGATCAAACCCGAACCAACTGTCTTGTATTCGCTTCGGCAGAGAGGACAATCCCTCGTAAACAGTAGGCCAGTCTCCAAGTGTTTTTAATCCGGCAGGTTTTCCATCCTTGAGTGCTTCCTCAAGATTGAACCAGCCGAGATAATTGACATCGTGATTGAAATTAATATTTACCCTGACAGCAGGATCGGTTATAAGAAACCACCCCGTTTTCGAAATACGGAATCTGTCTGTTTCAGGGTTTACAAGAACTATACCGATACAAAGAGAAGCTTCCAGAAGACATTTGGCGGCATATATGGAAAGTCCGGATTTATCAGCCACTTCAGCTATTGTCATGCCATTATCACTATCACGCAACATATCCATTATGCCTGTGTCAAGCATAATTCTTGCAGTCTGGAATACGACCGGCCCAAAAGCGATAAACTCCGCGAGGCGCTGGGCCTCGCGGGCGTTCATCGTATCTTTAGTATATTTATTCTTTAATTCCGGGAATAAATTCATTATATCTGTAAATTAGATGCCCCAAGAAACTATAGAAAGTTAAATCCAAACTCTCTTAAAAAGTATCTTATTTGGCTTTACCTATAAGTTTTGCCATATCTTTGGCAAGATCCTGATATGCAAGCACCCTACGCGCCTCATTGCTGTAGGCAGCCGCTCCGGAACAATCATACTGAATTGACGCGATTTTTGATTTATCCTTAAGACTGATCACATCAACGGTTCCTTCAATATGTGCGCCACGTGCGAAACCACCGAATGCAATAGCAGCACCAAGTGATCCATAATGGAATTTATCCACGTGGATTACGAATTCATACTGCGCTGCATCTTCATCATCTGTGATCTGAGCAAATTTTTTATCTTTTTTATTGAACAGCACATCAAAAGAAGCCTCACCTGCTGCAACCTCAGCCGGATAATCCTTCTCCCAGTCCGCACCCTTCTCTTTAAGGAATTCGGCAGGGGTTTTATCCTCTATTGTCATTTTGGAATAGTCCCAAGTGATAAGAACACGTGCATCAGCACTTTTCAATGGTTTAAGGCTACCGCTCTTAACTTCTGCATCAGCCCAAGCTGACATGGATATCATGGCTGCCACCATTACTAAAAAGAATTTTTTCATCAGTTTAGAATTTAAAATTATTTTGAATGATAAATAAGATCACATAAATACTCGGCAAGATCGCTCAGACATTGCTTGAGACCGGGATAACTCGGCACGGGACTACCCATGATGGTTCCGTTCATCTTCAGAATCTCTACAACTGCAAACGGTTCTGACTCACCAGTTTTGTAGAACTGGGCATATCCACTTATAGATGAGCCTCCGAAGCCTGTTTTTGATCCCATCTGCAGCGTCTTGATTATTACTTTCAGCTGATAACCGGCATCTTTTGAGTCTGTTGCTTTGGGACCTTTCTCAATATCATCATCCCATCTTTCACAAAACCATTGATGCATTTCTTTCTCATATCTGCGGAAAGTGTCCATATCTCCGTAAAAATCCTCTGTGATATACTGTTCGAGGGGTTTACGGTTCCCTTTTGTCTTGCTGAAATCCAAGACACAATTTATTGTTCCACCACTATTTTTAAGAGAAACAAGTGAACCGCTTTGGAGACGAAGAGGATTGCTCTTGGCTACAGATATACCACAACCAAGAACAATCGCCAATAATAGAATTAATATCTTCTTCATCTATTGAGATTAAAAGTGTACACCGAAGCGGAAACAAACCCCATGGAAAGAACTGCAATCGTAATAGTCATATTCGTTATGGTCTTTGCCGCTCCATAGGCTATATCCGAAGCTTGCATCAAGACCAAATTTTTTTGTAATATTAACAGTAACACCTACTGCAGGAGAAAAGTAAAAACAACCTTGCTCCTCAACACCTTCGTAACCGCCACCAAGACGCATACCAACAAAAGGAGACACGCGATGATTACGAAGAAAATTATAACGGGCCTCCGCAAAAACAGCAAAGTTACCGGCGAAGTCAGATTCATCTTCGCCATATCTGCCCGAACCAGGTTCTGTGAAAGTAACATAATTGGCATCAATACCCGCACCGACAAAGAGACCTTTAATAATTTCAACACCATGGCTTGTAGAAATACCTACCATACCCCCTGTTCCATAATAACTGCCCGGGATAAAGGCACCACCATTCAACTCACCGTATCCTTTGTAGCTTACGGCAGATGCAGAAGATGCTGAAATAAGCATAGCTGCGATAAAGAAAAGAATCTTCTTCATTGTTTTGTTGTTTTTATAGGTTATATAAAGTATCTATAAGTAATTATGTTTTATTAAAAATCAAACGTCACTCCCAAAGAGACACCACTGAGTATCCTCCTTTTCGTATACCAAGATTCCTGAGGGATTCTTGTACTGTAGTCATACCAATATTCAGTTATCTCGGCGCGCTGCATATGATATCCTATTCCAAATCCCAATCCGAATTTTTTATGTCCGAAATAAAAATGACATCCGATCTCCGGTGCAAAAAACAAGCCGCTCAGATCTCCGAAGTTATAACCTAACTTCAGATCAAGATACGGAGAAAAGTTTCTCCGGATGATATTGTGAATATCTCCCTTGATATTTAAATACACTGGCATACTGGTGTATGTTTCGCTCTCATCCCAGTAATCGTCTAAGTCAAACCAAGGTGAGATGGCAACCCCAACCCCGACAAAGAGTTCAGGAATTATCTGTATACCATGTGACGTATGGATCATAATTCTTGAAAGACCCCAGTCTCCGCATCCTATAACCGTTGTTACACCTACAGACCCACGATAGCGTGGCGCTCTCTCCCATCCATAAGTTTCATCTTTGAAATTATCACTGTCTCTACAACCAAACATATGCGGTGTTTCCGACGCACATGATTTATCATAATTGCCATGAAAACTACAGCTTGAATCAGATCGATATACCGGCTCTTTTGTTACTTTCTCAACATCCTTGAGTTCAAAGAAAAACACGTTACCATCAACCGTCTTTATTGTCAGGCTTTTTATGGCACCTTGTTCCACTATAGTTCCTCTGATTACACTGCCGTTCTTGAGATAGACCACTTCCTGAAGTTCTTCCGCATTTGCATGTAACACACATGGAAGCGCCATACAAGCAGTCATGATTATTCTAATTAAAAAATGTCTCATAATCTCAAGGGCTTTTGTATTATTTTAAAAGTTAATTTGTTATACTGACAGTGATTTAACGCGCATCATGTTTACGTCTATACTCTTCTACCGCTGAATCATCTATTCCATAACGGTCGCAAGTCTCGGGAGTAACAAAATCGGGCATACAATCAATCGGTCCCTGGTATTTGCCTTTGGGACTCCAGTGATGTCCGGATGCCCAAAATGCATTTCCCCCTATATTCTTGACACTTTTGGGTATCCAAAGAGCTCTCCAGTTATCAGCCTTGTTACCTACTCTGCTGAAAGCTTCGGAACCGATTGTCTCTACACTGTCCGGCACATACACAGATTCTATCGCCTGGCGACCATAAAATGCACGATCGCCAATTTTTTTCAACGTTGAAGGCAATACTATTTTTTTTATGTTCTTAAAATCGAAAAGAGTTCCACATTTGAAAGCTTCACTATCAATCTCAGTAACCACGTACGTGTCATCTCCTATTTTCACATATTCGGGAATTATATAAACATTTTCCTCATATTTCATTTTCTTGCGAGGCTTGGCTACTGCAACAGTTTTATCTGTATCGGACAGAATTCTTATGTTTATCAACTGATTCTGATCTCCCGGCACAAGATAAAATCTTTCAATAACTGCAGATCCTCCTCTTTCTCCTTTTCCCGACATCTCAATAAAACTTGACATATCTACCGTATAAGTTACCGGTGCATGTTTCCCCGGATTTTCTCCAAATGTAATATTACCGGCATCAGCGCCTGACGCTTCCACGACCTTATGCTCCTCGTTGGGATCTATTTTTGTTCCATTGGCAAGCTTGATGATCATTATGTCGGCTTTCTTTAAAAACTTCATATTCTCTCCCGCCTCATCAAGAGAATAATAACATTTGTCAGACGAGCTATAATCAAGATTATAAGCCTTTATAATGGTACCGTCGTTAAGAACAACGATATCACTTTCAGCCTTAACTGCCATACCGAGGACTATTGTAAAAATTATTGTAAAAATCGTCTTTTTCATTGATCGTTTCTAATAAAATTTATGATAAAGGAAAAACAAACCGGTCTGATAATTATTTTCGCCTCTCGTATGCGTCCACTGCCTCTTCGTCAATACCAAAGTCTTTGCAGTTTCCTTTGCTGACAAAATCAGGAATACAGCTCAATGTTCCCTGATAAAAGCCCCGATAGCTTCTATTCGGACCCAAGAAATGGAAAGCCACAGCTCCAATTTCTTTCACACCCTTAGGAATATACAATTCCTTAAACATCTTATCTCCGGATGCATAAAATGAACCGGCTCCAATCTTTTCCAACGACTCAGAAAGTATGATACTTTTGAGGGAGCAACCCCAGAACGCTCCGCTGTCTATTGACTTAAGGGTTTCAGGGAAAATGACATTATTTATATTTTTATGACCCATAAACACCGCCGGATCAATTTCTGTAACAGAATATTTCTCACCATTAATCATTACATATTCGGGGATTATTATTTCTGCCATCTCATATTTTCCATCTTTCGTCTTTACCTTGCCCTTCTTATCTACTTCTTTATTACCATTCTTGTCAAGTTTTGCAACTTTTCGTGGCCTGGCTACTGCAAGGATTTTATCTTTATCGGAAAGAATACGCATATTCAGAACTTGTCCTTCTTTATTCCCTGCCAAGATGAATCTCTCATGAGTAACACCGACTTTATCACCTCCGTTTTTCTTATAAAAGGTGTAAAAAAGATATTGTCGGTCAAGTTCTTTCTTCCAATCAACATCTTCCTCAATGAAAGAATCTTCAACTGCGGTAAAAGTCACGGGGGCATGAGCAGCAGGATTCTCAGACTTTTTATTTTCCGGTTCTGCAACAACCGTGTTGTTAAAGTTCACAACCGTACCATCTGCCTTTTTGATAATAAGTACATCTGCTTTGGCAATCTTCTGCAAGCCGGCATCGGCACCTTCTTCCAATGTATAGAAAACAGTAGTCGGAGACATTTCAAGATTATAGACCTTCAGACTTTCCCCACTCTGTGTAACCAGAATATCAGGCTCCGCGGCAATTGATATCATGCAGGCAACAACCAGAAAGAATATGGACAAGACAGATTTCTTCATTGTTATTATTTTTGAATAAGTTTATTTCACTTTTTTGAGGACAAGCGCGCTGTTGGTTCCTCCGAATCCGAATGAGTTGGAAAGGACTATATCTATCGGCATATCCACAGTTTTCCTCGCAATATTTAATTTTTTTGCATTCTCACTTGGCTCATCGAGGTTTATATTTGGAGCGACAAAATTATTCAACATCATCAGCACACTATATACGGCTTCGCTCGCGCCGGCCATCCAGCATTCATGACCGGTCATTGATTTTGTTGAACTGATCAGTGCTTTCTTGCCATTAAACAGTCGGTCAAGGGCAATCGCCTCGAAATCGTCACCTTGTGGCGTGGATGTAGCGTGAGCATTAATGTAATCAATATCATCCGGCATAACACCGGCATCTGCCATGGCTCTTGTCATTGCCTTCACGGATCCGTCATCACTTGGCTGTGAAATGCCACCGCCATTTGAAGAGAAACCATATCCAACCACTTCTGCAAGGATATTTGCTCCACGGGCCACAGCATGATCATAATCTTCCAGAACAAGCGCAGCGGCACCTCCACTCGGGATAAGTCCGTCACGGTTGCGGTCGAACGGGCGCGATGCCTTTTCAGGCTCATCCATGCGAATTGAGAACGCGCCTAATGCATCGAATGTAGCCATTGAGTAATAATTGGTCTCCTGTGCCCCTCCTGCAAGAACCATATCCTGCAAACCCTGCTTGATAAGCATATAAGCTATTCCTATAGAATGTGAACCGCTCGCACATGCCGAACTTATAGTAAAGTTCACCCCTTTCAGATGAAAGATTGTGCTCAGATTCATATTCACGGTAGAGTTCATTGACTGGAAAATATATCCGGAGCCTATAAGAGCGGAATCATGTTTCTCCTTCATTATTTCAGCGGCTTCTATCACCGGTTTAGCCGAAGAATCATTACCGAAAATAATGCCCACCTCATTCTCTTTAAGATAGTCATCAGAAACTTTAGCCTCCTCGAAAGCCTCCTTGGCTGCCATATATGCATATGCCGCTTCTTCAGACAAACCCACACGCATACGACGGTCAATAACCCCCTTAAGCTTCGGGTGTTCCACAATGCCTGTCAAACCGGATCGGTAGCCATATTCAAGACGCACTTTTTCCAGCCCGACACCGGATCTTCCATTATATAGAGATTCTTTAACCTCCTCTTTATTTTTTCCGATACAGGACCAAATTCCCATACCTGTTATTACAACTCTTCTGCTCATTAATACAATCCTCCGTTGATTGAAATTGTTTCACCTGTAATATACGAAGAGTCCTTGGACGCAAGGAATGCCACGAGAGCGGCAACTTCATCGGCCTCTCCAAACCTACCTAAAGGCACAAGTTTTTTCAGACTGTCTTCATCCAGATCCTTCGTCATATCGGATTTTATAAATCCGGGAGCCACGGCATTAACCGTCACCTTACGTGCCGCAACTTCCTGAGCAAGTGCTTTTGTCGCACCAATCAAAGCTGCCTTGGCAGCCGAATAGTTAGCCTGACCGGGAAGCCCCTTCAGACCTGAGAGAGAAGCGATGTTAATGATGCGGCCAAACCGTTTGGTAAGCATACCCTTCAAAACACGACGGGTAACGTAAAAGAATCCGTCGAGTGTTGTATTGATTACTTTATGCCATTGGTCAGTCTGCATAAAAATCAAAAGATTGTCTTCCCTGATTCCGGCATTGTTGACAAGAACCGTGATTCTGTCGTCAGGATGCTGTTCCTCCCATTTTTCAAATGCCGCATCAACAGATTCCTCAGAACTGACATCAAAAGGCAACAGCTCCGCGCAACCGCCATTACCGATAATCTCTTCCGCAACGGCTTTTGCCGCTGATTCGTTTGAACGATAATTGACAATTATGCCGAGTCCCTGCTGCGCAAGTCTCTTGCATATCGCCGCCCCAAGTCCCCTTGAACCTCCTGTTACCAATGCGTAATTCATGCGTTCAAATATTGAATGAGATTAGTTCGCAAATATTTTTCTGTCCCGGCAATCTCCTCATAGAACGGTGTGTCTTCAATGAATTTGGGACAGATACCTCTTATCACATCATACAGCTCCTTCGTCTTAGGTGAAAGTTTATCAGAAAGCTCAAGACAATCCGTGGCCTGAGCCAGAGCTATCAAAAGTATGGAAACTACCTGATATGCATTATCTATCACTTTCTTGCATAGCAATGCACTGTTTGTACCCATGCTCACAATATCCTGATTGTCGTTGTTGTTAGGAATACTGTGCACATAATTGGGCATAGCCAAAGTCTGACATTCAGCGGTTGTAGACGTGGCTGTGAACTGACATGCCTGCATGCCGTAATTCAGACCAAGCACACCCAGATTAAGAAACGGTGGCAATATGCCGTTGATTCTGTCATGGAACAGATAGTTCAACTGCCGCTCAGCCGTCATTGCCAGACGCACCATCGCTATCTTGACTTTATCTGCTTCGAGAGAGATATAATCTCCGTGGAAATTGCCTCCATGATAAATATTCTGTGTCGTATAATCCACAATCGGGTTGTCACATGCAGAATTGATTTCATTCTCAAGCACTTCGGAGGCATTCTTCAATGTATCGTAGATGGGACCGTAAATCTGAGGTATGCAACGCAGAGAATAATACGCCTGTACTTTATGTTCAAAATATGATTCTTTGTTCTTTGCCGGGTCATACAGTTCATGTTCGCGTTTCTGAAGATGGCGGCTCCCTTCGCTTGCCTCTCTGAGCCAGCGGGCAATCACCTGCTGTCCCGGTTGGCGACGGCATTCATTCTCAGCTATCGACATATAGTCATCAAAAGAATCCGCTATCTCATTTATCCACGCACCGGCCACAGTTGCATACTTGAGAAGATTCTCTGCATAATATTGATTTACAATAGAGATGCCGGTCATTACGGATGTACCGTTAGTTACGGAAAGGCCTTCACGCACATAAATATCCATCGGTTCAAGCCCGTATTTCCTGAACACGTCTGATGTAGGCAGCCACTCCCCTTTATGATGAACCTTACCCTCACCGATAAGACACAATGCTATGTGAGCGAGCTGTACAAGGTCTCCACTTGCCCCCACACTGCCATGTTGCGGGATATAAGGATAAATCTCCTTGTTTACAAATTCCTGAAGCAGACAGATGACTTTAGGATTAATCCCCGAACGCCCTTGCAGGAATGTACCAATTCTGGCAAGCATCGCGGATCTTACTTCAACATCGGATAATGGTTCTCCCGCTCCTGTCGCATGACTTCTTATTATATTGTATTGCAATTCTTTCAAGTGAGCGTCATCCACACGCCATTGAGCCATCGGGCCAAAGCCGGTATTTATACCGTAAATGACTTTATCCGTCACAAAATCTTTCAGAAACTCATAACTCCGCTCTACTTTATCCATATCTTCAGTAGATACCGACAAAGACTTTCCGTTGAACAGAATATCGTATATATTTGACAGTTCCATATTATAATATCTCCCGTTTCCTATTACTTCCTACCTGGTCAATTCCCTGACAGATTTCATCCATTTTTATGAACTTCTCTTTCAAAGAGACATGATGCCTATGCAAAGTTACGAAATATATTCCAAAAATTTACCTTAAATACCAATTTTTCAACATATGTCAACATACAATACTCCAGCATATTTATATTAAAAGTCGAGAATTACCCCCCCCGATTTACAATATGCTTATTTACAAATAGTTACTAGTATATCATATTCACAATCTACTTGATAATTTCTTTTGAAATAAAACTCACAATATCGGAGAGGACCTCGGGTGAAATAGTCTCTTCTATTGTTGCGTATTCCTCAACATATCCTGTTTCCGCATGTTGCATCATGTGGTTCAGACCGGCATATTCCGTAACCTTTGCATGTTTTGCCAACTGTCGGGCATATCCGGCATTCAACACAGGAGGCACCTGACAGTCTTTCTCTCCATAAATTATTAATGCAGGTATGTTTAACGCCTTCAAATCTGCCGCAGGATCGTATGAAAGAAAATACACCATCCACGGATTGGTAGTCACAGACGAGATGACAGATTTTAACATCGTTCCTAATTTGCGTGTATCTTCTGAATTTTCATATTGCGGATATAGTTGTGCGATGAGCTCATCCGATCCCCCTGCAGCCTCGGGATGTTTCAGTTTATACTCCAGAACGGCTTCCATACCCTTCTCGAAGTCTTTCGCAACATTCTCTGCCACACCGCTTTTAACAAGTGACATCTTGTTTTGGAAGGCTATCGTTTTTGTCCCCTTGACTGACGGACCGGCCACAGAAACCACAAAATCGAGTATACCCGGTTTCGCACCAATCATATACCCGATAATACCTCCTTCACTATGCCCCAAAAGTCCGATCTTTCCGAAACGTCTGCTGTCTTTAAGATACCTGACAACCGCCTGCGCGTCGGATGCAAAATCGGCTGTTGTCGCAGACAACACCTCTCCGACAGACTCACCAGTGCCACGGTCATCGTAACGCAACGAAGCGATGCCGTTTCGTGCAAGATAATCCGCAATTACGGCAAACGGTTTATGTTCAAACAACTCTTCGTCACGATTATGTTGTCCGCTCCCCGAAACCATAACCACAACCGGAGTAGAAGAACCGGCATTATCCGGAACCGTCAGAGTTCCGGCAAGAGACACGTCGCCATGCTTTACAGTCACAGATTCGGTTGTGTAGGGGAACGGGGGTTCCGGGGTCTGCGGTCTTTTCGCCTTATTCACTCCTGGCGAGAGTGTCAGAGGCATACTTCTCCCCATCTGCCGGAAAGTACCCACTATATTACCTCCGGACAAATGTCCGGTATAATCCATCATCAGTGCGGGCACTTTGAATGCAATGGAATCTGACGACAAAAAGAGGGTCTCTCCCTCTATTCCATATGCCCCCTGATCAGGAGAATCCATAGTGACTTTAGAGTCGGGATCAATGTGGAACACAAGTTTTAACGAGACCTGAGGAGCGACATTCAGTTTACCGTTCCAATCTCCTGTAATCCCTTGAGCCAAAGCGACAGATACCGTTGAAATGGCAAGTAATATTAATATATTTTTTCTCATTCCACAAAGATATTATAATTGATATTTTAATCAGGACATTATCATTTATGAGACTCTTGATATTCCTCCCAAATAACTGAGGCAAGGTACCTATTACTTCGGCAGTGCAAATCGGCAATGCCGTTTTCTATTAGTTCCGATGTGTCTGACTGATAATATATGTCGGTTGCCTCTTTAAAAGTTAACCCGTACAGGTCACAAAGGCTCTTTATTATATTGGCACTTTTGTTAGCTTGAAAAGCCAATTTGCTTTCTTCGGTCATAGCTGTTTACTTTCGATATATTTCAAGCATTCATCAATCATCCTTTGCGAGCGTATACAATACTGAATATTGGGTCTCTCATATTTGAGCAACCCTAATGTTTCGTTCTCCGATAATTCACCTTCAAAGTATCGGTCAAGAGTTTGTATAACTTTGTCATTGGCAATGCCTCCGATTACTATGTCAAAATCAGAGTTATCCTTACCGGCACGACAATTGGCGATAAAATTAAGCCAATCCTTGTCATAGCAATCAAATTTCTTAATTTTCCATTCCAGAGGTTCAAACTTAAATTCGTAAGTACTGAGCCAAGCCTCCTTTTGACGCCGCAAAAACCGTTGCGCATATTTTACGGCCTGTTCGTAAATAGAAGTCATGTAAAAGCCTTTGCCGAAATCAAGATAATTCCGTGAATGAAGAATATCAGGAGTAGCCACTGACACGTCAGATGAATGATAAAGTTTCATTGTTTCAACACTCCTTTCTCCTTCATGTATCCGGTTAAATCTTCCACAAGATAGCGGGAACTAAAAGTGTGTAACACATCATACGAAGGCACAATATAATCGTAAAGTATGCCCGACTGCATTAACCGCCGATAAACCTCACGTTGGCTCATTTTCAACGTATGCGCAAGTTTACTAATGCAATATGTTACAAATTCAAGGGTCTTATTATCCATAATCTATGAAAGTCAATTATCAGTAAACCTATTTGGGACACTTTGTACAAAGATACTTAAAGTGTAAAGTTAGTCATTTTTTCATAAGATTAACAGAAAGCGTACCCAAATTTATGTAATGATCAAAATTACCGAAAGAACTATTATATAAATTTTTTCGTAATAAATTTAAACAGTTTCTTAGAATCCATGACGGATGACAATTTTTGTCACCAGATAAATGACAGTCAGAAGACCTATGACGGCCAAAATTTTCTGCCACAAGAAAACCTTGTTGACATCCTTGATTTTCTCGACGGGATACGGTTCTTTTACCATCACAGAATCTGTACGGAACCGATAAACGGTATCATTTTCCACTTTTGTCCGATACCTCCATTTCACAACCTCCTTAAACACTGTGTCACCGTTTGTTTCTATCCGGATAGTGTCCCTGTCTATCACGCTGTCCATACGCCAACGAAACATCATTAATGTATCGGTATTAACTTTTACATTTTCTACCGGCACGTAAATGCGCTTTGTGCAGGATGACTCACCTATCATAAACAACACAGCAATCAGGATCAAGTATTTTAAATCAATCCCGATCATCGTGACGTATATTTATAATGATAATCAACCCCGAACAAAGCCCCGACAAATGTCAGTATCTCTCCAAAGGCTATCAACACCGAAGAATGGATCTCTCCCACCGGAGGGGCAATAAAGCCAAAGACCAGCAATCCACAACCGAGTGTCACCAAAACAACAGCACTGACCAGCTGTGCGGTGACTTTTTCCGAAACCTTGCGTTTCTTCTTTTTATTGTTTCTCCTATTACCCGTATTCGCCATATTATGCAAAATTTTTCACAAAATTATGCCTACATGGCGAATACAAACTTATATCGTTTTAATAGTTTCTAAGGTTGCTCAACTATGCCTGTGGAGCAGTTCGTTTTCAAGTTCGGAAATACTTACATGCATCTCTTCAAGAAGAACGAGAAAATGATAAATCAGATCCGCTGTCTCATAAATAAACCGGTCTCTGCGTCCGGTGACTGCTTCGATTATGGCTTCAGTCGTCTCCTCTCCAACTTTTTTTGCAATACGCTTTGGACCTTTGATAAAGAGACTTGTGGTATATGATTTGTCCGGCATAGCTTCGTGCCTGTCGGATATAACCCCGGCGAGCGTACGCATAAATCCGTCAGATGCCGGAGTGTCAAAACAGGAAACAGTTCCCCGATGGCAAGTAGGTCCGTGTGGAACCGCCTTTATCAACAATGTGTCCATGTCACAATCCGGATATATTTCCACCACGTCCAGAAAATTTCCGGATGTCTCTCCTTTTGTCCAAAGTTTTTTGCGCGAACGGCTGAAGAATGTTACCCGCCCCTCGGCGATCGTCTTGTCAAACGCCTCTTTATTCATATAGCCAAGCATCAGCACACGCAATGTCGCAGAGTCCTGAACTATCACCGGCAACAATCCGTCGGCACACTTATCTAATCTGAAATCTGAAAATTCCATAATCTCTCTATCATAAACTATTTCTAACGGGAATTCCTCTTTCCGCCAACTCTTTTTTCACTTGGGCAATAGACAGTGTTCCGTAATGGAATATCGATGCCGCAAGAGCGGCATCCGCACGTCCCGGAGCAAGGACCTCTGCAATATGCCGCGCGTTCCCGGCCCCTCCTGACGCAATTACAGGAACCGGAAGTCCTGACAATTTTTCATAAACCTCCAAAGGATAACCGTTGCCCGTGCCGTCATGATTCATGGATGTGAAAAGAATCTCTCCCGCACCTCTGTCACAAGCCTCTTTTGCCCATGAGAAGAGTTCCTTGTCTGTAACACGTGAGCCTCCATGTGTTGTGACACGCCATATTCCGTCTTCGTCTAATCGGGCATCAACGGCGACAACCACAAACTGACTGCCATAATGTCCGGCAATTTCTGAAATCAACTCCGGATTTGCCACAGCCGCACTGTTTACAGAAATTTTATCCGCACCTGCATCAAGCAACGCCGAGGCATGCTGCAACGTAGAAATGCCTCCACCTACTGTAAAAGGGATATTCACTCCTGCCGCCACGCGACCCACAAGGTCAAGAAAAGTGGAGCGGCCTTCCTGTGATGCCGAAATATCAAGATACACCAATTCGTCGGCACCCTCTTCGGCATAGCGTCTGCCAAGCTCTACCGGATCTCCGACATCTCTCAGACCTTCAAAATTAATCCCTTTTACCGTGCGCCCGTCTTTCACATCCAGACAGGGTATTATACGTTTTGCCAACATTACTCCATAAATTTTTCGAGTTCCCGCAATGAAATACGGTTTTCATAAATAGCCTTCCCTACAATCACTCTTGGCATACCGTCCCGTTCAAGTCGCTCGATATCGGCAACGGTTGAGATTCCACCTGACGCCGTTAATATTATCGCAGGATATTCCTTCATCAATTGGCAATATAATTCAAAAGAGGGTCCCTGAAGCATTCCGTCGCAACAGATATCGGTGGCGATAACCTGAGTAAGGCCATCCGGGAGGAAACGGTCTATCAGATTGCCTATGGTAAAATCCGACTTCTCCTCCCAACCGTTTACAGCCACCCGTCCGTCACTGTCGGCATCAGCTCCCAGAACCATACGATCTGCGCCATAACGGTACAACCAGTATGAAAAAAGCTCCGGACGCTTGACAGCAAGACTTCCTACGACAAGATATCTTGCCCCCGCATTGAGAGAATCATCAAGTGCCTGCTGAGACTTCAGTCCGCCTCCCCACTCTATGTTTGCGCCATCAACCAAAGCCATTCGCTCCAGAACGTGCAGATTGCAGGGAGACGATTGTCTTGCACCGTCAAGATCCACAGTATGAATGCGACAAAATCCGGAATCCACATAACGCTTCACCATATCGACCGGATCGGCATCATATCGCTTCACACTGCCATAATCCCCTTTGGTGAGACGCACACATTTACCATCTATAATATCAATCGCCGGTAATATCTCAATCATAATGACAAAAAGTTATTTAGAAGTTTCTCCCCCGCTTTCCCGCTTTTCTCGGGATGGAACTGCACCCCATAGAAATTCTCATATCTCAGAGCGGCGCTGAACATTGTGAATCCAGATCCAAACCGGCATGTCGCAGCTGTGTCATAACACAAGGGTGCATAATAGGAATGCACGAAATAAAACATCTCACCTTCGCGAATATCTTTGAAAAGCTTTGATTCAAGATTATTCAGTGAGTCCCATCCCATGTGAGGCACCTTCTCTCCGGGGCCGGGTTCAAAACGTTTTACACGGCAATCAAATATGTCAAGACATGAGACATCTCCCTCTTCTGACGACGAACACATTATCTGCATCCCTGCACATATACCCAACACCGGATGCCTGAGATTTCTGATAGTATCCGCCAGACCACGTTTCCTGAGAGCTTCCACCACATGTGCAGCGTGTCCCACTCCGGGAAGAATCACATGCGAGGCTGAAACAATCTCCTTTGGATCCGAGGTCAGCTTCCACTCTGCGCCAAGGCGATTGAGTGCATTGGTCACCGAGCATATGTTTCCTGCGTCATAATCTATAATTGCTATCATAATATTCCTTTTGAAGAGGGTGTCGCATTACTGAAAATGTCCCGGTTCTTGGCGGCCTTCAAACTGCGCGCGAAAGCCTTGAATACCCCCTCGATTATATGATGGTTGTTCTCCCCACTTGCCTCGACATGCAGGTTGGCTCCCATATTAAAGGCGAGTGTATGGAAAAAATGTTTATACATTTCTGTCGGTGTATCACCCACATATTCACGTGTAAACGGCACATCCCACTCAAATGAGAAGCGTCCCCCGAGATCAAGAAGCACCATCGCACGGCTTTCATCCATAGGCAACGCAAAACCATAACGCTCTATACCATGCTTCTTTCCTAACGCCTGCAGCAGAGCCTGTCCTAACGCTATGGCAACATCCTCCATTGTGTGATGCTCGTCCACTTCAAGATCTCCATTGCACTCGATATGCAGGGATAAATCACCATGATGTGGAAGTTGAGAAAGCATGTGGTCAAAAAATTTCAGACCTGTGTTTATCTCGCAAATTCCTTTCCTGTCAAGGTCCAGGGCAACTCGGATTTGAGTTTCCGCTGTGTCGCGCACAACCTCAGCACGACGTTCCTTGCCAAGTATCACACGCAATACATCTTCCCAACCCGGGGTCTCGTCACTTCCGAGGCGAATCCCTTTAGCTCCGAGGTTCGAGGCAAGTTGCAGATCCGTCTCACGGTCTCCGATCACATACGAGCCTGGCAAATCATACGATCCGTCCATATAAGCCGTGAGCATCGCTGTACCGGGCTTGCGCGTCGGAAGATTGTCCGACGGGAAGGAACGGTCTATCAGCTGGTCTGCGAAAACAACGCCCTCTCCTTCAAGAGTTCGAAGCATTTTGTTGTGTGCCGGCCAGAATGTATCTTCCGAGAACGACGCAGTTCCAAGGCCATCCTGATTCGACACCATCACCAGTTCCCAACCTTTTTTTGCCAACGAGGATAGAGCGGAAATTGCCCCCGGCACAAATTCAAGTTTCTCAAGTGAATCTATCTGCTCGTCATCCGGCTCACGTATGATTGTTCCGTCTCTGTCAATAAAAAGAGCACGTTTCATTTCCATTCATCCATTAACTTTAGTAACAAATCATTCTGTTCCGGTGTACCTACCGTAATGCGCAGACACCCTTTGCAACCTGGCACTCGGTTCCGGTTTCGGACCAGGGCGCCTCCTTTCAGCAACATATCGTAGACCGTATCGGGGTCATCAAATTCAACCAAAAGAAAATTGGCATCAGACGGATAAACGCGTTTTACCCCGGCTTTTAAAGGAAGTGCCACTTCAAGACGCTTACGCTCACTTATAAGGAGGTCTACAACAGCTGAAATATCCGGAGTCTCACGCAATCTTCGTATCACATCCATCTGCGTCGGGCCATTTACATTATATGGATATTTCGTCATAGCCATTGCCTGTGCCACGACAGGATGCGAGAATGCCATTCCAAGACGGAGAGATGCCATACCACGCGCCTTGGAAAGAGTACGAAGTACTACAACATTCGGAAACTTTTCAATAAATGGCAGCATACTTCCCTTCTCGGAGAAATCCACATAAGCCTCGTCAATTACAAGCATCCCGGACACCTTTTCAGCGAGGCGGGAAAGTTCAGTAACAGAGTATGCGTTCCCTGTCGGATTGTTGGGAGAGCACACCCATGTCAGTTTCGTATTCGAATCAGCCGCAGACACAAGTGCATCCACAGGCAGAGAGAAGTTCTCGCCAAGGGGAACAGGTCTAACCTCCACGTCATTTATAGCCGCAGACACTTCATATACTCCATATGTAGGTGAGATAGTAACGATATTGTCTTTCCCCGGAACACAGAAAACACGCATCAGCAGATCTATAGCCTCATCGGAACCTGCGCCTCCTATGAAAATAGTGTCTACAGGCGTTCCGAAAAGTTCGGACACAACCTTCTTCAATTCTTTCTGATGCGGATCCGGATACCGGTTCACTCCATTATCGAAAGGATTCTCGTTTGCATCAAGCCATGCAGTGATGCCTTCTCCGGAAAACTCATCGCGGGCTGTGGAATAAGGTACCAAAGCACGGATATTAGGGCGCATCAATGCGGTAGGATCAAATATATCGGTCATTTTCTGTTCGTATTGTCACGGCAAGAGCGTGGGCATCAAGACCCTCGGCCCGAGCCATTGTTGTTATTACAGGAGCGAGAGAAGCAAGTCCGCTGCGGGTCAGAGTCTGATACGTGACACGACGCATGAAACTGTCGGTGTTGACTCCGCTCAATGCCACAGCCCACCCTCCGGTGGGCAATGTATGGTTTGTCCCTGATGCATAATCCCCGGCACTTTCCGGAGCATAATCCCCGACGAAAACGCTTCCCGCTTCTGTGGTAAAACGGGCAACATCTTGTGCGTTTTCAGTCGATATTATCAGGTGTTCCGGAGCGTACCTATTGGCGGCATCTACCATTGCCTCAATATCCGGCAGTACTATTATATGACTTTTGGCAAGGGAATTCTCAATACATTCGGCCCGGTGCAGCTGTTTACTCAGATGCTCCACATTATCCTTCACTTTACGGGCAAATTCCTCCGAGAGACATAAGAGCACAGACTGACTGTCAGGGCCGTGTTCTGCCTGTGAAAGAAGATCTGCAGCCACATAGGCCGGATTTGCGCGGTCATCCGCAATAACCATAACCTCACTTGGACCGGCAGGCATATCAATTGCGGTAGTAATGGAAACAAGCTGTTTGGCTTTCGTCACATAGCGGTTTCCGGGTCCGAAGATCTTATTTACGCGTGGAACCGTTTCAGTGCCATAAGCCATTGCGGCGATAGCCTGTGCGCCTCCTATTGCAAAGACCCTGTCTACTTTGCAAAGGGCAGCTGCGGCAAGTATCTCGTCTGCTATATGCCCTCCCGGTCCTGCCGGTGTACAAAGGACAATCTCCCGGCATCCGGCAAGACGCGCAGGAACAGCAAGCATGAGCACGGTAGAGAAAAGCGGTGCACGTCCGCCCGGTATATATAAACCTACTTTAGGAATCGGCACCTGGCGCTGTACACAGGTGACTCCCGGAAGCGTCTCAACCTCTATGGGATCGACAAGCTGGGCACGGTGGAACGCCTCTATATTGGAAACCGCTGCACGCATCGCGTCAAGAACTTCTCTGTCCACCTTCTCAAGAGATTCCTTCAGTCGCGACGGATCCACCTCAATATTGTCCAGATCCGCTTTATCAAACAGCATGGCAAACTTGCGTAACGCCTCATCGCCATTTGTTCTCACCTCATTTATTATTCCCCGTACTCTTTCCTCCAACTCTATATCATCAAGTGGGATATTGCGTTCAAAGAGCTGCCGGAGCTGACCGTCACCGGGATTTATGGTAATATCCATATTACATTCCTTTAATTGATAAGATTGTCAAGCTGGAGCACCAGAATATCCTCTGCGCCCAGACGTTTGAGTGCCTTTATCTTATTCCACAACTCATCTTCGGCAATCACCGCATGCATCGACACCCATCCTTTCTCGGCAAGCGGCAACACTGTTGGACTCTTCATTCCCGGAAGCAAAGCCACGGCTTCCGGAAGTGCGGCCTCCGGAAGATTCAACAGCACGTATTTCATTCCCTTGCTTGAGAGTATCGAGTCGAAACGGAAAATAATATCGGATAGAATCTCCTTTTTCTCTGAGTCAAGATTGGGGTTGGCAATCATCACGGCTTGCGAGGCAAACACCTGTTCCACCTCTTTAAGGCCATTCTGAATCAATGTTCCACCCGAAGACACTATATCAAAAATAGCATCTGCCATACCTACTGCCGGGGCAATCTCCACGGAGCCTGCTATTTTATGAATTTCTGCCTCAACCCCCTTCTCTTCAAGAAATTTACTCAGTATTACCGGATAACTTGTAGCAATGCGCTTATTGCGGCACCACTCCACTCCATCATAATTCTCCGCTTTCGGGACGGCAATTGATATGCGGCAGGCACCGAATCCGAGATTCTTGACAACCTCGACAGTTTCTCCCGATTCCGCAACTTCATTAAGACCTACAATCCCGACATCAGCCACTCCCATGGCCACCGCCTGAGGAATATCGTCATCACGCAAAAACAGAAGATCTACCGGTAATCCCTCCGCGCGTGCAAGCAATTTTCTGGAATTCGATCCGGAAGCGGATATTCCGGCATCTGCCAACAGCGACATACTCTTCTCGTTGAGACGCCCCTTGGCCTGAATTGCAATACGTAACATCAGTTATATTAATTCAATTTGTTTTACCATTCATTTCAACCTCTTTCGGGCATGCAATAAAGTTGCAAATTTAGCTATTTTAATTGAGAAACTGTTTAAAATCGCGGTTAATTTGAGACCTCAGAGCAAACAAAAACGATAAACACACTCTTATTGGCACTTATATTTTCACTATCGGAAACTTTTTACTAATTTCACGCTTTGAAAAAAATTAGTACCCAACAGGTAATTTGCAGCTATTGATGAAGGTAATGAAATTTGGCGGCACATCGGTAGGAAGTGCCGAAAGAATGAAAAATGTGGTCAATCTTGTGACCCGCGAGGGTAATACCCTGGTTGTGCTAAGCGCTATGTCCGGCACTACAAACTCACTTATAACCATAACTGACCGGATAAAAAACGCTGAGACAGCCGAGGCTCTAAGACTCATCAACGAACTTGAGAACAAATATGTCAATACCGTAAGGGAATTACTTGCGAAAGAGGAGTATATCAAACAAGGACTGACAGTAATATCAGATATATTCGGCAGACTGCGGGAATATACAGGCGTTCCTATCGGTTTGAAACAGGAAAAAGAGATCGTTGCTTTCGGAGAAAAACTCTCTACGCGACTTGTCGCGCTCTATATGCAGGAAACCGGTCTTAATTCCGTGCTTCTGGACGCAACAGAATTCATGAAAATCAGAGAGGACGGGGAACCGGATTCCGATTACATCAAAAACAAAATCACAGAAACACTTGCCGCCAATAAAGGATATGACATCTATCTGACACAAGGATTCATCTGCCGAAACCACCTCGGAGAAATCGACAATCTGCAACGGGGTGGCAGTGACTATACCGCATCTTTACTCGGTGCGGCAATAGCCGCAGAGGAGATTCAGATCTGGACGGACATAGACGGGATGCATAATAATGACCCCCGTTTTGTTGAAAACACTTCTCCTGTGCATGAACTTCATTTCGAAGAGGCCGCGGAGCTTGCTTATTTCGGAGCCAAAATTTTGCATCCCACATGTGTGCAACCCGCAAAATCCGCAAATATACCCGTGCGTCTTCTCAATACAATGCAACCGGACGCTAACGGTACGGTAATCTACAACGCTAAACCCACACATACAATAAAGGCTATAGCGGCTAAAGACAACATCACTGCCATCAAAATCAAAAGTAGCCGAATGCTCCTTGCATATGGCTTCTTAAGAAAGGTATTCGAAATATTTGAAAAGCATCATACATCCATTGACATGATCACGACTTCGGAGGTCGGAGTATCGGTCACAATTGATAACGAATGTAATATTGACGCCATTCTATCTGAGCTGTCAGAGTTTGGATCGGTAACCGTAGACCGTGACATGGTCATAATTTGTGTTGTCGGAGACCTCGAATGGCAAAACCGTGGGTTTGAAGCGAAAGTTGTAGACGCCCTCCGCGATGTGCCTGTACGCATGATATCATACGGAGGCAGCAACTATAATATTTCAGTACTTGTAAAAAAAGAGGACAAGGTGCGCTCTCTTCGCCAATTAAGCAAACACCTGTTTTAACCATCCGAATTCTACAATGTCAAAAACAATATTTCCAATATCCCTCTTCGAACAAGAGGAAACACCCTTTTATTATTACGATCTCAATCTGCTAAAAAACACCATTGAGGCTATCCGCAAAGCCTCGGATTATCCGGGCTTCATGGTTCATTATGCCTTAAAAGCCAACACCAATCCCGAACTACTGAAGATAATAGCATCCAGCGGACTGGGAGCCGATACTGTATCAAAGGGTGAAATCAAAACTGCCCTGGCAGCGGGGTTCGCAGCAGATAAAATAGTATTTGCAGGTGTCGGGAAGACCGATGCCGAAATAAAACTCGCAATCGAAAGCGGAATAGGCTGTCTTAATGTGGAGTCCTTTCCGGAACTGAACGCAATCCGGGAAATTGCCGCCGGGCTCGGCCGGACTGCAAAAGTGGCAATCCGGGTAAATCCTGAGATTGACGCCCATACACACCACTATATAACCACCGGATTGGCGGAAAATAAATTCGGGACTCTCGCATGTGACCTTGAACCGATGCTACGTACGATTCATGAATCTAAGGAGCTTGAATTTGTAGGGTTCCACTTCCACATAGGGAGCCAGATTACCACACCGGAGCCATTCCGGATCTTATGCGAACGAATCAATAAGATGCAAGAAGAACTTGGTGATCTGGAAATACCTGTAATAAATGTCGGAGGCGGATTAGGGATTGATTACGATGATCCGGACAAAAATCCCATACCTGATTTCAAAAGCTATTTTGGGACATTTGCCCGATACCTGAAGCTACGCCCCGGACAGGAACTGCATTTTGAACTCGGACGGGCCGTTGTGGCCCAATGCGGATCGTTGATAAGCCGTGTCGTGTATGTAAAGGAGGGACATGTGAAACGATTTGTAATCCTCGATGCCGGCATGACAGACCTTATCCGTCCTGCCCTTTATCAGGCATACCACCGTATCGACAACCTTACTTCAGACTCCTGCAAAAGAGAAACATATGATGTTGTGGGGCCTATATGTGAATCATCTGACACTTTCGGAGAAAATATTCCGCTTCCCTTAACCAAACGGGGAGACCTTATAGCCATCCGTTCTGCCGGAGCGTACGGTGAAGTCATGGCCTCCTCCTATAACTGCCGCCCTCTTCCTCGCGCCATATCAAGATAGCACGACAAAATTACATGTACGACTCTCTAAGTTATTCCATGGTTTCTCGGATTGCGGTGATCTCAGGATGCTCTTTCTGCAGTCGCTTGGGCAGCTTCTTGACAACCTCGGAATAACTGTGACGTATAAGACCCTTGATCATCTCTTCATGTAAATTCCCTCTGAGGCTTAGCTGATTCCAATATTTCTTGTTCCAATGCCAAGCGGGGGTAATATCGCAATATCGGTCACGAAGCTCCAAAGCATAATCCGGATCTGATTTTACAACAAAATAATCTCCCGGCACCAACCCTAAACAAGCGAATATTTTGTCACAGACCCTAAACAACAGAATATCCTCTCCAAAGGCCATATCTTCTGTTACCATCGGCAGCGAAAGGCAATACTCACGTAATGATTCTATATCCATACAACCAAATATTAACTACTCTCCAGCTAAAATACACTTTCTTATCGAATAGACAAAACATCTGATAGCTGACGTTTGTTTCCAAAATATGAACGCTTTATTGTTAGGAATATTACTGCCGTTTGTCGGCACTACACTTGGGGCAGCATGCGTTTTTCTTATGAAAAAGAGCATCGCCCCTTTATTGCAGAAAACGCTCACCGGATTTGCAGCAGGCGTTATGGTAGCGGCCTCGGTATGGTCTCTGCTCATCCCCTCAATTGAAATGACAGGGAAAGAAGGTTTCGACAGCATTTTTCCGGCAATAGTTGGTTTCGCTGTCGGGATTACATTCCTATTGCTACTCGACAGTATTGTTCCGCACCAACATATAGATACAAATCAAAGTGAAGGACCAAAATCCCACCTTTCCAAAACATCAAAGCTCGTTTTCGCAATAACACTGCATAACATTCCGGAGGGTATGGCCGTCGGTGTTACAATTGCCGGGGCATTGGAAAACAATTCATTCATTTCAATGACCGGTGCAATCGCCCTGTCCATAGGCATGGCAATACAGAATTTTCCTGAGGGCGCAATAGTGTCTATGCCCTTACGCGGTGCCGGCAACTCAAGGACTAAATCATTTGTCATGGGAACATTAAGCGGAATTGTAGAGCCTATAGGAGCGATTCTTACTATTATACTCGCCTCAATTATTGTTCCGATACTGCCCTACTTGCTGGCATTTGCGGCAGGAGCAATGATATATGTGGTAGTAGAGGAACTTATACCCGAAACCCAGAAAGGACACCATTCCAATATGGGTACAATAGGATTCTCTGTCGGATTTCTTCTGATGATGGTACTCGATGTTATTCTCGGATGAGATCTTTGCAGCTGAGATCTTTCAAGATTCAACAACGCGTAAGTTCAACAACGAAGCCTAGATTAAAGAACCCAGATTCAAGAACGAAGTGCAAAATAATAATTTTTGCAAAAATATTTTGCAGATTAAGAAAAACTTCATAACTTTGCATCCGCAAACGGGAGATAACTCCCCTACCGCACAAAGATGGTGCCATAGCTCAGTTGGTAGAGCAAAGGACTGAAAATCCTTGTGTCC